>CAZNSV010000132.1:0-8132 GCA_964575775.1 uncultured Desulfovibrionaceae bacterium | reverse complement strand
TCATCGCCCACGGGAACCGGCAGTTCGTTCTCGAGCAGCGCAACTTCATCGAAGAGGGGCGCAGCAACCCCGACTTCGCGCTGCTGGGTCGGATGATGGAGCGCATGACCCGGGGCGAGTCCGGGTTCGACGAGTACCAGTTCATGGGGCACGATCGTTTCTTCGGCTACGCCCCCATCCCGGGCACCCAGTGGTCCATTGCCGTGGGCGCCATGAGCGACGACGTGCTGGCCGGGACCTACGCCATGAGGCGGGCCATCGCTTGGGCGTCCGGGGCCCTGCTCGTCGTGGGCATCCTTGTGACGCTGCTGGTCAGCCGCATCATCACCCGCCCCATCGCCAAGCTCATGATCTTTGCCCAGGCCGTGGCGGGAGGGAACCTGCAGGCCAGGTCCGACATCGACCAGCGCGATGAGGTGGGCAAGCTCAACGAAAGCATCCGGCAGATGGTGGCCGCCCTGGTGGAAAAAATGGGCGAGGCGGAGGAGAAGAGCCGCCTGGCGGCCGAGGAGACCGAGAAGGCCCGCCAGGCAGGCGAAGTGGCCGAGCAGGCCCGGCGCGAGGCCGAGCGGGCCAAGGCCGAGGGGCTGCTCCAGGCCGCGCGGCAGCTCGAGGGCATCGTGGAGGTGGTGACCTCGGCTTCGGAACAGCTGTCGGCCCAGGTGGAGCAGTCCAGCCGGGGCGCGGACATGCAGTCCCAGCGGGTTGCCGAGACCGCCACGGCCATGGAGGAGATGAACGCCACGGTGCTTGAAGTGGCCAGGAGCGCGGCCCTGGCCGCAGACACCGCCGACGAGGCCCGGAAAAAGGCCCTGGAGGGCGCCCAGGTGGTCAACAACGTGGTGAACGGCATGAGCGAGGCCAGCAGCCAGGCCCGGGACATGAAGCGCGACATGCTCGATTTGGGGCGCCAGGCCGAGGGCATCGGCCAGGTGCTCAACGTCATCACCGACATTGCGGACCAGACCAACCTGCTGGCTCTCAACGCGGCCATCGAGGCGGCGCGGGCCGGAGAGGCCGGGCGGGGCTTTGCCGTGGTGGCCGACGAGGTGCGCAAGTTGGCGGAAAAGACCATGACCGCCACCAAGGAAGTGGGCAACGCCATCCGCAGCATCCAGCAGGGCACGGCCAAGAATATCGCCAACGCCGAGCAGACCGACGCGGCCATTGCCCAGGCCACGGAGTTGTCCAACGTTTCGGGCCAGGCCTTGCAGGACATCGTGAGTCTGGTGGAGCATGCGGCGGACCAGGTGCGCAGCATCGCCACGGCCTCGGAGGAGCAGTCCGCGGCCAGCGAGGAGATCAACCGCAGCATCGACGACGTGCGCCGCGTCTCCCAGGAAACCGCCGACGCCATGCAGCAGAGCGCCCAGGCCGTGACCGAACTGGCCAGGCAGTCGCAGCGGCTGCAGACCCTGATCGGGGAGCTCAAGGCCGAAGGCTCGCGGATCTGAGGCGGGCTGTCATTGTTCCGGGTGTTGTGCCCCTTGCCGTTGCGCGCCGCCGAGGGTAGCGTGACGGCAAGGAGGCGTGCATGGCCCGGATGCTCGTGGTGGACGACGACCCCATTTCCCGCGAAGTGCTGCGCGCCATTCTCGAGGGCGCGGGGCACGCGGTCAGTGACGCGGCGGACGGAGAAACGGCCCTGGACCTGGCGGCTCGGGAAGCGCCCGACCTGGCCTTCGTGGACCTCTTCATGCCCGGGTGCTCCGGTTCAGAGACCATTGCCCGGCTGCGTCGCTTGCAACCGGGCCTACCGGTGGTGGCCATGACCGGGGGCGGTGCCGCCGGTGATCAGGGCTGTGTCCTGGCGGCAGCGGATCAGGGTGCGGCCCTGACCCTGCTCAAACCCTTCGAGTTTGCGGCCGTGCTGGCTGCCGTGCGGGCCTTGCTGCCCCACGGCGGTACAACCCAGGGGGCGCAGGCATGAGCGACGCACGGGAGGCGGTGGCGCAACGGCTGCGTTATCCGGACGAACGGCGGCGCCCCTGGTTGTGTGGCCTGCTGGACGCCCAGGCGGTGCTGGACGCGGGGGTCGCGGCTGCGGTGCAGCGGGAGCGGGCGCTAGGGCGCGTCCCGGCCTGCGGGCCCGGCTGCGCGGCCTGCTGTCAGCGCCACCTCATCCCCGTGACACCGCTGGAGATTCAGGGGCTGTGCTGGTACGCCGAACGGCAACTGTCCGGACCGCTGCGCCGCGAGGTGGCCGAGCGTCTGGCCCGCCCCCGGCATGAGGACTGCCCATTTCTGGTGCGGGGGGCCTGCGCGGCCTACCCCGTGCGCCCCCTGGCCTGTCGCCAGTTCATCGTGTTCGGCACGGCTTGCGCGCCGGGCGAGGACGTGTTCAGTACGCGGCGGCACGACGTCCTGGACCCTGTGCCCGAGGCCAAGCGGAGCGCTGCTGCGTTGCTGTTGCCGCATTGCGGCTTCGGCGCGCCCGAGGCCCGGGACCAGGCCCTGGCCGAGCAGTATCTGCGCGGGGTGTCCCAGCTGTTGCTGGGCTGCGACTGGTCCCCCCTGGCCCGCAGTCTGCTCGCCAGCTCGGACGCCGGTTGAGGCGAGGGGCGCGTCAGGCTCCCATCAGGGGCGCAGCACCCGTCGCAGGGCGTCCAGAATCTCTTCGCGCTGGAAAGGCTTCTTCAGGGTCTCCTGGGCGCCCAGGGATCCGGCCCAGTTCAGGGCCTCGAAGTTGCTGAAGGTGGAGCCGCCGGAAAAGGCGATGATCCGAATTCCGGGGTGACTGCGCTTGAGCTCCTTGATGGTCTGCAGACCTTCCTTCTCGGGCATGAAAATGTCGGTCATGAGCACGTCCACGGGCTGACGCGCGATGAGCTCCAGGGCTTCGCGGCCGTTGCCCGCCTGGTGGACCGTGTGCCCCTCCTGCTCCACGATGGCGGCCAGGGTCTGGCGGGAGACGGTTTCGTCGTCTGCGATGAGAATGCTGGCCATGGCGGTCACCTCCTGTGGTGCGGCGCTGCGACGCCGCGTCTGGTCTATGGCTACTGCGGGGCTGCTGCGGGGCTGCTGTGCGGCTACCGGGAGCGGGGGCGGCACCAATCCCCTCCGGCAATGGCGGAGCCCCTGCGGCAACTCAACTGGATTACGGGGCGGCGGCCCGTGCCTCCTGGCGGCTTGCATGAAGCGCCAGGATCCTGAGCCCGGAGCCTGCGGCGGAGCGCCCCCCGAAACTGCAGGGGCTCCCGGGCCTGTGGCATCTGCCTGGCCGAAGCGGGACCCCAGGTGACGGGCCCCTGCGGCTCTGTCCGCAGTGGTGCCAGCGGCTGTACCCCGCTGGGTTCACGGGATTGGCAACGCCCGGACCGGTGTGCCGCAACGGCCCATCCGGCCCGCGTGGCGTGGCAAGTCGTATCAGAACTCGTCTTCGGCGTCCTCGGCGTCCTCTTCCTCCTCCAACTCCTCGATGAACTCTTCGAGGATGGCGTCCACCTCGGTGCAGAACTCTTCCAGCTTTTCCTCGAGTACGTCCTCGTCGTGCTCGAAGCGCTCGAAATAGCTCACCACACCGGTGTTGGCCATGATGTAGTCCATGATGACGTCGGTCAGCTTCTCACCTTTCTTGCTCATAACAATCCCTTGTCTGAAGATCCGCGTTGATCGCTCCGGACCGTGCCTGCCTTGAACAGGCTGCTCTGCCGGATTTCCGAATGACCCGGTGTGGTTTTCCGGCCTTTACTTGCCGGGCCGATTTCCAGATACTTCCGCCGGCGGCACATGGCAAGAGGGAAAGGGGGGGCAGCGGCCACCTTTTTCTCACCCCCAGCGGCAAGGAGCGATGACATGGAAGAACGGGCCTTGGCAAGCGTAGATGCGACCCTGTGCACCGGCTGTGGGCAGTGCGTGGCGGTCTGTCCGGACAGGATCTTCACCCTGGAGCAGGGCGTGGCCCGGGCGCGGCAGGAGGAGTGCCTGGCCTGCGGGCACTGCGTGGCGGTCTGCCCCACGGGCGCGGTGCAACGCCCCCATGGGGATACCTGGTCCCAGGACTATGCCGGATTTGCGCGGCTGGACGACTGGCTGCCCCCCGGCAGGGGCGATGCCGGGGAACTGGTGCGACTGATGCGCTCCCGGCGCTCCTGCAGGAACTTCAAGGAAACGCCCGTGCCCCGTGAGCTGCTGGAGGACCTGGTGCGCATGGGCATCACGGCGCCCTCGGGCACCAACTCCCAGCGCTGGAGCTTCACCCTGCTGCCCCACCGGGCCGCTGTCCTGGCCCTGGCCGAGCCCATCAAGGCCTTCTTCCTGGCCCTGAACAGGACCGCCTCCCGGGCCTGGTTGCGCAAGGGGCTGGCCCTGGTGGGGCAGGGCGAGCTGGAGGACTACTACCGCAACTATTATGCGGCGGTTTCCGAGGCCTTGCGGGAGTGGGACACCCAAGGGGTGGACCGGCTGTTCCACGGCGCCACGGCCGCGATCGTGGTGGGCAGCGCGCCCGGCGCCAGCTGTCCGGCCGAAGATGCCCTGCTGGCCACCCAGAACATGCTGCTGGGTGCCCACGTGTTGGGGCTGGGCAGCTGTCTCATCGGCTACGCCGTGGCGGCCATGGGGCGCAAGCCCGCGATCAAGGCCACGGTGGGCATCCCCCGGAACGAGGCGGTGTACGCCGTGCTGGCCCTGGGCTACCCCCGGGAGAGCTATCGCAGGGTGACCGAGCGCCGCAAGCCGCTGCTGCGCTGGGTGGAGTGATCGTCAACCACTTCTTGACCATTCTTTTTCGTGGAATGTGTGTTGTTCCGATATCATGGCATATAGTTTATTTGCATTCAACAGAGCTAGCTAATATATACTAATATATTTTATGATGCACAATCATCAACTACTTGAATTTCGTGTGTAGAAAGTTAAAAAATCATAAGTGTTAAGGTTTTGTTTGCCTATTGCTGCGCATTGCGTATGGTCTCTTTAGTGTTGACTTTGGTTGTATGAAGCCTGCCACAGGCAAAGGAGTTCATTATGCCAGACTTTTCGTTGAAGGCGGAATGCACGACTAAGGAGACCGGTATTGATGGAGTTCGCCACGGTTGTACCTCGGACTGGGACCAGATTACAGCGCCAGCGGGGTATGTTATCAATCGGGACACAATCAAAGTGAACTGGTCACACCAAATGGGCTCTGAAAACTCATATAGTATTGTCTATGACGATTGGGTCGAAATTCTGCCTGGTAGCGGTTTGAAGGCGCCACGGACTATAAAGATGCGCGTCCGGGCAAGGGGACCCAAGGGGCCACTTTCTGGTCGGGGACAATCCAAGATTTCCATTTCTGGAGATTTTGCAAAGTACAAGTAACTAGCGCAGTGCATTACTATTAAGCTGTATGTGAATAGCCCCGAGATGCATGGCCAATTTCTCGGGGTTATTCACGACTGCTCAAGGGTGGGCACGGGCAGGGTGAAGCTGAAGGTGGTGCCCTTGCCGGGGGCGGATTTGGCCCAGAACCGCCCCCCATGGTGTTTGACGATGTGGGCGCAGATGGGGACGCCCAGGCCCACGCCCTGGGGTTTGTCGGTGAGGCCGTCGCCCAGCTGCCTGAACATCTCGAAGACCGTGGCGTAGTCGCTGTCCGGGAAGCCGGGGCCGGTGTCGGAGACGCAGACCAGCACCTCGCCGTCCTTGTGCTCCGCCGTGCAGGTGATGCAGCCCTCCTCGGTGAACTTCATGGCATTGCCCAGGAGGTTGCGGATGGCCTGGAGCAGGCGCTCCGGGGCCCCGCGCAACACGGGCAGGGGGCCCTTGACCTGCAGGGTGAAGGTGAGGTTCTTCTCGGCCATGGCCGGGGCGCTCTGCTCCTTGGCCCGCCGCAAGAGCTCCTCCAGGTGCACGGGCTCGTCGCGCCACTCCATCTGCCCGCTTTCCATGCGGGTGATGTCCAGAACGTCGTTGATCCGGGTGGTGAGGCGCTGGCTCTCCAGCAGCAGGATGTCCAGGTTCTTCTCCACCTGGTCCACGATCTTGTCCAGACGCTCCTGGGGAATGCTGCCGGGGGTGCGCAGTTCGGGCAGGATGACCTTGCGGAAGCGCGAACGCAGGATGCCGGCGAAGCCCAGCACCGAAGTCAGGGGCGTGCGCAATTCGTGCGAGACGTTGGAGATGAAGATGGTCTTCATTCTGTCCAGCTCCAGAAGCTCCGCGTTGGCCCGCTCCAACTCGGCGGTGCGCTCCCGGACGCGGTGCTCCAGGCTCTGGTTCAGTTCTTCGAGCTGGCGGTAGGCCTCGCCCAGGTTGGAGGTCAGGTCCAGCACTCCCTGCTCGTTGGCCAGACGGCGGCTCATCTCGTTGCGGAAGCTGAGCACGGTGCGCACCCGGGCCAGGAGCTCCAGCTTGTTCACCGGCTTGTTGATGTAGTCGATGGCCCCGGCGCGGAAGGCGTCCTCCAGGTTGCTCCGGTCGTCGCTCACCGTGACCATGATCACGGGGATGCCCTCCAGGTCCGGATCGGCCTTGAGCTCCCGCACCGCGCTGATGCCGTCCATGCCGGGCATGTTGATGTCCATGAGCACCAGGTCGGCCGGGGGCAGATCCTCCCGGCGGGGCAGGGTACGCAACAGCTCCAGGGCCTGCAGCGCGGTGGGCGCGGTGTGCAGATTCTTGTAGCCCGCGTTGCGCAGGATACTCTCCAGCAGCATGCGCGAGGTGGCCGAGTCGTCCACCAGGACGATCCGGGCCACGGCGGGGTTGTCGCTCTGCGCGGCGGACAGGAGCAGGTTCTGCAGTTGCATGGTGCCTGCTCAGGTTTTTTTAAGACAGTTCTTTTTTACGTAGGTGATGGCGGAGCGGGCGGCCAGGGCCCCTTGCCCCACGGCGACACTGATCTGCAGAAAGCCGCCCAGGCAGTCCCCCGCGGCAAAAACACCCGGGATGCTGGTGCAGTGCTCGCTGTCCGTGACGATGAACGCGCCCTTGCGCTCCACCCCCAGGGAGTAGGCGAAGTCCAGGGAGGACGCCTCGCCCAGGGCGATGAACAGGCCGTGCACGGGCACGCGTTCGTCGTCTTCCAGCACCAGGGCCTCCAGCCCCTGCGCACCTTCCAGCCGCGTGACCTTGGCCTTGCGCACCGCGATCCCGGCCGCGGCCAGGCGCTGCTGGAACTCCTCGCCCATGCTGGGGTCCTTGCCCTGAGTGATGATGCGCACGTCCGGGGTGTAGGAGGTCAGCTCCAGGGCCTGGTTGGCGGCAAAGATTCCCTCGCCCAGCACGGCCACGGCCTTGCCACGGTAGAAAAAGCCGTCGCAGCTCACGCAATAGGAAACGCCCTTGCCCTCGAAGTCCTCGATATTGGCAACGCGGGGGCGCATCCGGGAGACTCCGGTGGCGATGATCACGCTGCAGGCCCGGTACTCGTGCTTTTCGGTCTTGAGGGTAAAACCGTATTCCTGATGGTGATGCACGCCCAGGACCCGTTCGCAGGCGACCTTGGCGCCGAACCGTTCGGCCTGGCGGGTGCCTCGGTCAATGAGCTCGCGCCCCATGATGGTTTCGTCGAAACCGAAATAGTTGTCGATCTCGTAGTCCCCGGCCACTTTCGGGGCGCAGCCCAGGACCAGGGTTTTCAGTCCCGCCCGGGCCGTGTAGATCCCGGCGGAAAGTCCGGCCGGTCCGGCGCCGATGATCACGACCTGCCATTGTTCCATGTCCTGCCTCCGGAAGGGGCGGTGCGCGAGGCGCCGCCGGGTGCGTGGTGCCGCTCTGCCGGCTTGCCCTGCCAGGGGCCGGCTGCGCCTTGGGCGCTGCGAACGCGTTGCGCGCAAGGTGCCAGGCGGTTTGTGCCCTCCGTAGTAGCAGCCCCACCCCGCTTCAGGCAAGGGCGGTGTGGGAGAAGTGTGGCAGTGTGGCGGGCGTCAACAAATCTTGCAGTCTTGACAGTATTGCAGCAGTGCAGCATGATCGCCCACCAACAGGAGGTGGGACATGAGCAAGAGCGGCAAGACCCGGAGCGGCGAGGCCACGCGACCCGCCGGAGCCGGGGAAGGCAAGAAAGTCAAGCAGCTGACCCTCAGGCTTCCGGAGGAGTACCACCGCAAGCTCAAGATCCTGGCCGCCTGTACCGGCAAGAGCATGACGGAAATCCTGGTGGGCAGCATCGACAAACGGCTCGAGCACTGCCTGCAGCGGGAGCT
>CAZNSV010000131.1:0-8162 GCA_964575775.1 uncultured Desulfovibrionaceae bacterium | reverse complement strand
GGTCTTACGACCGCCCATAGTGTCGCGCCAATCACTAGCAACTCATATTTACGAACAAAGAGGACGCGACACTAGGTGGGAAACGTCGGGGGGCTATTTGGGCCAGAGAAAATCCACGTAGACCTGGAAGACCAGCTTGCCCAGGGCCAGGATCAGCAGGAGTTTCAAGACATCCATGTAATGAATGTAGATGCGCTTGAGATAGACCCGGGTGACGAAGCCCTTTTCCAGGCGCACCACGCGGAAGTAGAGATGCCCCTTGCCACGGATGCGGACTCTGAGGCTCATGCCCTGACGCAGCTGGTCCGGGGTCTTTTGTGGAAAGTCCCCTTCCATCAACTGTTCCGTGTGGGCGTCCAGGTAGACCACTCTGTCCAGCGCGTCGCTCATGCCGGGTTCTCCCGCGGTCTGCGCCTCCCGGCTCCCACGGACTGCAGCCCCCCTGCAGTCCACGTCCGGTCAAGTCATCGGGGCGCACCGCTTTTCCTCCAGCACTTCTAGAGCCCTTTTGCCGCAAACACAAGCCCATGTCCGATATTCTCCAGCCCATAGCTCCCCCCCGCAGCGTGGTGGCCGTCAGTGGGGGGCAGGACAGCCTCCTGGCCCTGGCCCTGGTGACCGAGGAGGCGGCCCGCACGCCCGGCGCAGCGCCCCCTCTGGCTGTGCACGCCCGGCTGCTGCCCCCGGAGCCCGCCCACGAACCCCGGCACCAGGCCCGGGTGGCCGCGCTGCAGGACCAGTGCCG
The DNA here is from genome assembly GCA_964575775.1 of uncultured Desulfovibrionaceae bacterium. Taxonomy (GTDB): domain Bacteria; phylum Desulfobacterota; class Desulfovibrionia; order Desulfovibrionales; family Desulfovibrionaceae; genus CAZFCK01. The sequence continues at coordinate 7,417 of CAZNSV010000131.1, read as the reverse complement.
CCTGTTGGGCGTGCCCCTGCTGGAACTGGACCTGCACCGGGAGTTCCGCGCGCTGGTCATCCGCCCCTTTCTCCAGGCCTATGTCGAGGGGCGAACCCCCAACCCCTGCGCCCTCTGCAACCCGCGCGTCAAGTTCGGCCTGCTGCGCGACGCGGCCCTGCGGCATCCGGAGGTCAGCCCCTCTGGTGCGACGGAGCCCCGCTTCGTCACCGGGCATTACGCGCGCATCGTCCGTCACCCCCAATGGGGGGGCATGCTGGGGCGCGCCGTGGACCCCACCAAGGATCAGAGCTATTTCCTGGCCCTCCTGCCCAAGGAACTCCTGCCCGGGCTGCATTTTCCCCTGGCCGAGGTGCACAAGCGCGAGGTCCCGGCGCTGCTGGCCGCCCGGGGGCTCACCCCGCCCGACGCCCGGGAGAGCCAGGAGGTCTGTTTCATCCCGGACAACGACTACCGCCGCTTCCTCCAGGAGGAGACCCCTAACCACGGGCTGCGCCTCTCGGGCCCCGGCCCCGTGCTCCTGCCCGACGGAAAGCGCCTGGGCACGCATCAAGGGCTCTGGCGCTACACCCAGGGGCAGCGACGCGGCCTGAACCTCCCCTACCACGAGCCGCTCTACGTGCTGGCCAAGGACCCCGGTCGCAACGCCCTCGTGGTGGGGACCGCGGCCCAGCGCCGCAGTCCGGGCTGCGTGGTGCAGGGGCTCAACTGTTTCGCCCCCCAGGAGCAATGGCCCGCCGAGCTCCTGGTGCAGATCCGCTACCGTCAGGCGCCGCGTCCGGCCGTGCCCCTGCCGCATCCGGCAGGGCTGGCCCTGCGCTTCCTTGATCCCGAGGCCGAAGGCCGCGACGGCCCCCCGGCGCCCGGGCAGCTGGCCGTGTGCTCCACCCCGGACGGCCTGATCCTGGCCGGGGGCAGCATTGCCTCCGCCCTCGGCGAGGCGTAGAGACGGCCCATGCCTCCCCGTTTCCACATCACCACCCTGGGCTGCAAGATCAACCAGTACGAAAGCCAGGCCCTGCGCGAAGCCTGGCAGGGGCAGGGCTTCAGCGAGACCCACGACCCGGCCGAGGCGGAACTGGTGCTGCTCAACACCTGCGCCGTCACCGCCAACGCCGTGCGGGACCTGCGCCAGGCCCTGCGCCGCCTGCAGCGCGAGGCGCCCCAGGCGCGGCTCCTGGTCACGGGCTGTGCCGCGGCACTGCTCGAGGCCGAGCTGGGCACCCTGCCCGACCAGGTGCAAGTGGTGCCCCAGGCGGACAAGGCCCGGCTGCTGCGCCCCCTGGAGGCCCCCGTTGCTGAACCAGAGCCCGCGCCCCCGTTCGCCTTGCGGATTTCCAGCTACGACCGCGCCCGGGCCGTGCTCAAGGTGCAGGACGGCTGTTCCCACGGTTGCAGCTACTGCATCGTGCCTCTGACGCGGGGGCCCTCCCGCAGCCGCGCCCCTGAAGAGGTGCTGGCCGAGGCCCGGCGCCTGCTGCAAGGGGGGCTGCGCGAGCTGGTGCTCAGCGGCGTGAACCTGCGCCAGTACCGGCACGAGGGCTGGGATTTCTGGGACCTGCTCCAGGCCCTGGACCGGGAGCTGGCCCCGGACTGGCACGGCGTGGCCCGGCTGCGTCTGAGCTCGCTGGAACCGGCCCAGCTCACCCCGCGCGGCCTGGAGGTGCTGGCAGCTAGCCGGCTCCTCTGCCCCCACCTGCATCTGTCGTTGCAGAGCGGCAGCCCCGGGGTGCTGGCGCGCATGAACCGGCGGCATTACGGCCCGGCGGAGGTCGTGGCCGGAGTGGCCGGTCTGCAGAGCTTCTGGCCCCGTTTCGGGCTCGGAGCGGACATCCTGGTGGGATTCCCGGGGGAGAGCGAGGCGGAATTCGCACAGACCCTGGACCTGGTGCGGGCCCTGCCCCTGAGCTATGCCCACGTCTTTCCCTATTCGCGGCGGCCTGGCACCAGGGCGGCGGACCTGGCCGAGCAGCTGCCGCGCCCCTTGCGCAAGGAGCGGGCCGCCGTACTGCGCGCGCTGGTGGCACAGAAGCGCGGAGCCTTTCTGCGCGAACTCGCCGCGACTCCCGAACTGCTGGTGCTGGTGGAGACCCTGCAGCCGGAATCCGGCGCCGAAGGGCGCTCGGCGGAGTACGCCCGGGTGGAGCTGCAAGGGGCCTTGCCCTCTGAGCGGCAACGGTGCCTGGTGCCGGTGCGCCCCCTGGGGGTGCGCGGCGACAGGCTTCTTGCCGCAGCGCTGCCCGGAGGTGGGGCATGAGTCTGCCCAGGCTACCCCGCCCGGCCCTGCTCTACCTTTCGGTGCTCAGCGCCCGCTGGGAGCGGGTCTGGGAGCCCCTGCTCACGGAGCTGACCGCCCTGTTCGGCCCGGTGGTGCACGAGGCCGGGCCCTTGCCCTTCGACGTGACCAGCTACTACGACGCCGAGCTGGGGCGCCCCATCACCCGCAGGGTCCTGGCGTTCCGGAACCTGGTGCCCCACGAGGCCCTGGCCGGGATCAAGCTGCGGACCAACGCCCTGGAACAGCGCCTGGCCCGGCCCGACGGCCGCCGTCTGGTGAACCTGGACCCCGGCCTCCTGACCTTGGAGCGGCTTGTGCTGGCCACTGGAAAAAACTACACTCACAGAATTTACCTGGGCCAAGGCATCTGGGGCGATCTGACCCTGATCTATCAGGGCAAGGCCTGGCAGACGCTGCCCTGGAGCTTCCCGGACTATGCCGGTGCGGCCCTGCAGGGGCAACTGACCCTGCTGCGCGAGCTCTACCGACGGCACTGCGAACGGGAGCGCCGCGACAGTACCACAGCGCCCAGTACTGAGGCGCAAGCGAACCCGGAGGGGCTGCTGCGGGAGCCGGAAGACCCGGCCCGGGCCCCGGAGAACCTGTAACCAAGTGAGAGGACCATGCCCAAGAGCATGACCGGCTTTGGCAGGAGTGCGCTGCAGGCACAGGACTGGCACCTGACCTGGGAGCTGCGCAGCGTCAACAGCCGTCATCTGGACTTGAAGTGGCGTCTGCCGCTGTTTCTGCGCTCCATGGAAGCCGCCTGGGAGCGGCTGGTGCGCGAGCACGCCCAGCGTGGGCGCCTGGAACTGAATCTGCACGTCAAGGTGCTCAAGCCCGAGCTGCTGGGCATCTCCCTGAATACCGCCCTGGCCCGGGCCATGCTCGAACAGTTGGGTGGGCTGGCCAAGGAAGTGGGGGCGCCGCTGCAACCGGACCTCAACCGCCTGCTGGGGCTCTCCCTGCTCTGGGAGGACGATCTGCGCGAGCCCGACCCACTGCTGGTGGAGCAGGCCGCCACGGGCCTGCGTCGGGCCCTGGAGGACTGGAACGAGGCCCGGGGGCGCGAAGGCGCGTTGCTGGCCGAGGACATGCGCGCCCGGCTGCGTACCATGCACGAGCTGCTGGCGGCCCTGCAGGAGCGCCTGCCCGCCGTGCGCGAGGAGAAGTTCGCGGCGCTCAAGACCCGCCTGGAGACCATCCTGGAGCGCTTTGCCGTGGACCTGGACCAGGAGCGTCTGCTGCAGGAGGTGGCGGTGCTCAGCGACCGCCTGGACGTGAGCGAGGAGCTCACCCGGCTGGCGGCACACCTGGGACGGCTGGACGACATCCTGAACAATGGCGGCGAGACCGGCAAGCGCCTGGACTTCACCCTGCAGGAGTGCTTCCGGGAGATCAACACCCTGGGCAACAAGGCTCAGGACCTGGAGGCCTCGCGTCTGGTGGTGGACTTCAAGGCCGAGCTGGAGAAGTGTCGCGAACAGGTGCAGAACCTGGAATAGTTGCCCGCAAGGGGAGGGGGTCGCATGCAGAAACAGAAGCTGCTCAACATCGGCTTCGGCAATTTCGTGGTCAGCAGCCGGATCATCGCCATCGTGAACCCCTCCTCCTCGCCCATGCGGCGCCTGCGCGAGGACGCGCGCCAGGAGGGGCGGCTCATCGACGCCACCCAGGGGCGCAAGACCCGCTCCATCATCGTGTCCGATTCCAACCACGTGATCCTCTCCGCCATTCAGGCGGAAACCATCGGCCAACGCTTCAGTCAGGAGGACAGCGAATCATGAACCGCCCCTACCGTGCTCAGCGCAAAGGCATCGCCCTGGTCGTCTGCGCGCCCTCCGGCGCAGGCAAGACCACCCTGGTCAAGCAGCTGCTGCGCGAATTCGACCGCTTCGCCTATTCCGTGTCCTACACCACCCGGGCGCCACGCCACGGCGAGGAAAACGGCCGGGACTACCACTTCGTGAGCCGGGAGCAGTTCATGAGCCTGGAGGCGGACGGCTTCTTCGCCGAGTGGGCCGAGGTGCACGGCAACATGTACGGCACGCCCCTGGCGGAAGTGCTGGAGCATCTGCAGTCGGGGCGCGACGTGCTCTTCGACGTGGATGTGCAGGGCGCCAAGCAGCTGCGCGAGACCTCGCTGCCCCTGACCTTTGTCTTCATCCTGCCGCCCTCGCGGGTGGAATTGGAAAACCGATTGCGGGGGCGCGGCACCGACGACCCCGAGGTGGTGAACCGCCGCCTGCACAACGCCCCCTCGGAACTGGCCGAGGCCCATTGGTTCGACGCCTGGGTGATCAATGACACCCTTGAACGGGCCTACGATGAATTGCGGGCGGTCTATGTGGCGGCCACGTGCAACCCGTCCGCGCGTCCGCACTTTCTCGATGAAATGCTGACAAATTGGTAGCTGCACCCCTGCTAAGGGCTTTGCATCGCTTGCAAAACGTGTTATTGTCCACTTGCGGTACTGGAAATATTATAGCTGATTTCCTTCCGTAAGGTATTGCCATGGTTGACAATCAGGACGAAGCACAGCCCGTGCTGCAAGTCCCCGACCCCCTGGTGGAGCGGGACGAAGCGTTCCGGGAGCCCAAGAAAACGCAAAGCGGCGAGGAAGGCACGGGTGCGTCCTCCGGTCAGGCCGCACGCCCCAAAAAGCCCAAGGACAAGCCGGAGCCCGAGCGCCAGCGCATCAAGGGTGTATTCTCCACCCAGACCGTACAGAAGGTGGGTACGGGCACCACTGTGCGCCGCACCATCCAGAAGACCTTCTGGATGGTGGAGGAGCAGGACGACGGGCACATCCAGATTCAGCCTCTCAACGTGAACTACGTGCCCTCGGGGCCCAAGCGGACCGTCGCCAAGGACGATCTGCTGCGCCAGTTCAGTCCGGAGCCGGAATTCTACATGCAGACCGTGTTCCCGGCCATGCAGCAGCTCAAGCAGACCGTGAGCCTGGGCGAGGACCACCGCAAGAAGGGGCGCAGCTTCAGCGCCGAATTCGAATTCCAGAACGCCCTCAAGGTGGACGAGGAGAACGTGCGGGCCAATTTCGGCCTTGGGCTGACCTACCTGGAGCGCGGCGAGAACAAGAAGGCCGACAACATCTTCGAGCGCCTGGTGAAACTGGACGCCGCCTTCGAGCCCGAACACAAGCACCTGTTCAACGATTTCGGCATCAGCCTGCGCAAGAACCGGATGTACGACCAGGCCGTGGACTACTATGCCCGGGCCATGGAACTTTCCAAGGCCGACGAGCACCTGCACTACAACATCGCCAGGGCCTATTTCGCCAAGCAACAGCTGGACAAGGTGCTGGAGCACCTTGACACGGCCCTGAAGATGAACAATGAATTCACCGTGGCCCAGCAGTTCCTGGGCTGGCTCAAGGACAAGGGCTTCATCAACGCGGACGGCAGCCCCAACCCCGAGGCCTACAACGACGTGGCGCCACTCCCCGGCCAGGGGGCCCAGATGCCGCCGGGCGCGGTGCAGGGAGAAGCCACCGTCCACAAAATGGACATCTGACCACATGACCGACCAGCAACTGGGCCAGCAATTCCTGTTGGAACTCCCGGAAATCAAGCAGGAGCTGCCCTTTTCGCCCGCGCTGCTGGGCGACTTGTTCCAGATGACCGGCGAGGACTCCTTCGCCCCTCTGGAGCGCCTGGCCCAGACCTTCAACCAGGACCAGGGGCTGAGCACCAAGATCCTGGCCCTGGCCAACTCGGCCTTCTACGGCCTGCAGGCCAGGGTCACCTCCGTGGCCCGGGCCGTGACCCTGCTGGGGCTCAAGGAAATCCGCAACCTGGTGCTGCTGCTGGCCACCCAGGCCCTGACGGTCCGACACAACTACCCGAAAAATTTCGACATCCGCCTCTACTGGGACCACCAGCTCTCCACGGGGGTCTGTGCCAAGCTCCTGGCCGAGCGCATCCAGGGCCTGGACCCGGACACCATGTTCACCGCCGGACTGCTGCACGACATGGGTGTGCTGCTCACCGCGCTCTACCGCCCCCGGGCCTGGGCCGAGATCCAGAACACCGTGCTCACGGAGCGCTGCTCCTGGCGCGATGCCGAGGAAGCCTACTGGGGGTTGGAGCACTGCCTCATCGGCGCCCTGACGCTCAATTCCTGGAACCTGCCGCCGGAGATCACCGAGCCCATCAACTGGCACCACACCCCGGACCTGGCTCCGGAGTTCCGCACCGAGGCCCGGGTGCTCTGCCTGGCCGACGCGTTCCACCACCGCCTCCTGGACGAGAACTACGTATTTCCGGCCCCTGCCCTGGCGGCCATGGAACACTTCCAGATCAATGAACAGGAAATCCTCACGGAGCTGTCCTGGGTCCTGGAGGACGAATCCATGGCCCAGTTCGTGGCCCACCTGACCTGATCTCCGGCTGCTTTCGCCGTCACCCTCTGCCCCAAACGCCCGGACCATGCACTGGACCCTGCGCCGTACCCATTCGCCGCCGCCCGATCCCACGACCCTCCCGCAGCTGGCGCGTGAGCTGCAAATCTCCGAGCTGCTGGCCGCCCTGCTCTGGCGCCGGGGGCTCATGTCCTTGCGGGACATGGACCTCTATCTCGGCCCCCACCTGCGCCATCTGGTGCCCCCGGCCCAATGGCCCGGCGTGGAACCCGCCGCCCGGGTCCTGGCCCAGGGGCTGGAGCAGGGGCTGCCCTTTGCCGTATGGGGCGATTACGACGTGGACGGCGTCACCGCCACCGCCCTGGTCACGGAGTTCCTGCGTCTGCGCGGCTACGCGCCCCTGCCGTACCTACCCCGCCGCATGGAGGAGGGGTACGGCATGAACGTGGCTGGTGTGGAGAAACTGGCCGCCCAGGGCATCCGACTGCTGCTCACCGTGGACTGCGGCATCTCCGACCTGCGGCCCATTGCCCGGGCCAAGGAGCTGGGGCTCACGGTGGTGGTCTCGGACCATCACCTGCCGGGGGCGGAACTCCCCCCCGCGGACGCGGTTTGCAACCCCCGGCTGTCGGACCCCGCCAGCGGGGACTGCCCCTGCCCGGATCTGGCCGGGGTGGGCGTGGCCTTTTTCCTCATGGCGGCCCTGAACCGCATGCTGCCGGGCGAGGCCCTGGACATGCGCCGCTTCCTGGACCTGG
>CAZNSV010000130.1:0-8197 GCA_964575775.1 uncultured Desulfovibrionaceae bacterium | reverse complement strand
AAGCTGGCCCTGTTCTCCACCGCGAGCGGGATCACCCACCGCAACAGCCCGGACTATCCGCACCTGCCCGTGTCGTTCTTCACGGACCTGGAGCAGCGGACCGGAGGGACCTGCATCCAGCTGGGCGCATGAGCTTGGCCCCGGGCCACGCGGCCTTGCCCTGACAACGACGGCCTCAACGCCGCCGCCACTCCTCCACCAGCCGCTCCAGCTCCTCCTCAGAAAAAGAGGGGCGGTCGTACATGCCCTTGGCCTGCCGCTGGCGCCAGGCCTCGTAGAGGGTCACGGCCGCGGCCACGGAGACGTTGAGGCTCTGCACCATGCCCTGCATGGGGATGTAGGCCTCGTCCGGCACCAGGGCGCCGAGTTCGGGGTCCACGCCGTCGTGCTCGTTGCCGAAGATGATGGCCGTGGGGCGGCAGAGGTCGTACTCGTGCAGGGGCTTGGCCCCCGGGGTGAAGCCCGTGGCGATGAGCTGGAAACCGCGCTCCCGCAGCCCCCCCACCATGCTCGCGGCATCCTCGTGCCGAATGCGGTTGACCCACTTGCCCGCCGAGGCCGAAGTCTTCTTGCCCAGCAGGGGAAAGGCGGTGCGGGTGTAGTAGAGATGCACCTCGGGCACGCCGAAGGCGTCGCAACTGCGGAAGACCGCCGAGACGTTGTGGGAGTCGTGGATGTTGGCCAGGATCAGGCAGAGATCTTTCTGGCGGCGCTCCAGCACCTGGCGGATGCGCTCCAGCCTGCGTTCCGTGACGATGTTGCTGCGTCGAGCCATGCTTGTTCCTTGTTGAGCGTCCTGCCGCTGAAAATGGCTGGACACTCTTATGCATTCTCCTGAAACGATGGGAAATTATTCCAGGGCGTGACAGCGCGAGGTGCGCCCCCTGCTGCTGCCGCCGCGGCCGGGTCGGGGCGAGGTTGCACTGTGCCGCAGGCCCCGCTCTGTACGCAAGAACGGACCGGATGACAACGTTGCGTGCCAAGGCCCGCGCCGCAACATGAACAGATTGTAAAGGGGCGGAGGAACGGTTCCGGTTGCCAAGGTCCAAGGGCTCATGTAGGTACCCGCCCTGGAGAATCCATGCTGTATCGAATGCTGCTCATCTGCCTGTGCTGCGCCGTGCTTGCCTCCTGCGCCGCACGCGGTCCCGAATTCGAGGTGGTCCCGGCCCTGGAGCTCGAGGACATCGAGGAACCCCTGGACGAGGTCCTCACGGAAGAGTGGCCCGACGTGGGCGACGTGCAACTCACGGAGCTCGAACGCCAGGCCCTGGAAATCAAGCTCGATTTCCCCTACCCGCTCACGGACTACGCCGCGGAGCTGATCCAGCAGCAGTTCGTGTTCCTGACCCGGCAGGTGCCGGGCACGGTACGCAACTGGCTGCAGCGCTCTGTCCCCTATCTCCCTTACATCAAACAGGAAATCCTGGGCGAGGGTCTGCCCGTGGAGCTGGCCTACCTGGCCTACATCGAATCCGGCTTCAACCCCCGGGCCTACTCCCGGGCCGGTGCCGCGGGCATGTGGCAGTTCATGGCCCCCACGGGGCGCCGCTTCGGCCTGCAGCGCGACATGTGGATCGACGAACGCCGCGACCCCTACAAGTCCACCCTGGCCGCCGCGGCCTATCTCAAGGCCCTGCACAACATGTTCGGGGAGTGGACCCTGGCCGTGGCCTCCTACAACGCCGGCGAGGGCAAGATCCTCAAGGCCAAGGAAGCCACCGGGGCCAAGGACTTCTTCGAGCTGGCGGCCCGCAACCACACCCTGCCCCACTCCATGCAACTGCGCACCGAGACCCTGGAGTTCGTGCCTCGCTTCCTGGCCATGGCCAAGCTGGTGAACAAGCCCGAGGTCCTGGGCTACCAGTGGCCCGATCCCGAGGATGCGCCCAGTTACGAACCCCTGGAGATCGGCGGCGGGGTGAACCTGCGTGGCCTGGCCCAGGCCGCGGGCATGAGCTGGGACGATTTTCGCGCCGCCAACCCTGCCTTTCGCCGCACCGCCACGCCCCCCACGGGCAAGTTCTTCGTCACCATCCCCCGGGCCAACGAGGCCGCCGTGCTGGCCTACCTGGCCAAGCCCCAACCCAAGCCGGACTACGACGGAGTGGGCACCTACACCGTCAAGAGCGGCGACACCTGGGGGCGCATCGCGCAGCGCAGCGGCCTCAGCGTGGCCCTGCTCAAGGAAGTGAACAACACCCGCTCGGATTCACTCCGAGTGGGGCAGAAGATCAAGCTGCCCCTGCGCGGCGAGGCCCTGGACGCCGAGGACATGGACGAAGCACCCCGCAAGGGTTCGCCCCCGGCACGCGGCGGCACCCACGTGGTCAAACGCGGGGAGACCCTGTCCCACATCGCGGACCGCACCGGCGTGCCCGTGCGCGAACTCATGGCCGCCAACAAGCTCAGCTCGCCCCAGGCCCTGCGGGCGGGGCAGAAGATCACCATTCCTGCGCCGCAACAGCGCTCGGCCCGCCCCCAACAGCCTGCACCGGAACCGCAGAGCGAACAGCTGACCCAGGCCACCCGCCAGGCCCTGTCCGCCCCCCCCCCAGCGGGGGGCAGCGGTACGAGGTCAAACGCGGCGAGACCCTGTCCCAGATCGCGGCCCGCAGCGGCGTCTCGGTGCAACAGCTCATGAGCGCCAACAAGCTCAGCTCGCCCCAGGCCTTGCGGGCGGGGCAGACCATCACCATTCCCGGCCGGACACAAAGCGCGGCCAATCCCGCCCCGGCGCCGGCGGACAAGCCGCGTCCGGCCCAGGAGGGGAGCAAACCCACCTCGCCCCCCACGGAAGAACCGGTACTGCAACCCGCCACGGCCAAGACTCCGGCGCAACCGGCCGCGGCACGGCAGCACGTGGTGCAACGCGGCGAAACCCTGTCCCAGATCGCGGCCCGCAGCGGCGTCTCGGTGCAACAGCTCATGAGCGCCAACAAGCTCAGCTCGCCCCAGGCCTTGCGGGCGGGGCAGACCATCACTATTCCCGGTTCGGGCCCTGCCCAGGCTCCCACCCAGGCTGCGGCGGACAAGCCGCGTCCGGCCCAGACCAAGCCAGCCTCGGACCAGGCCAAGCCGGCCTCAGGCCAGACCACCCTCTACAAGGTGCAGAGCGGCGACACCCTCTGGAGCCTGTCCCGGCGCTTCAAGGTCAAGGAAGCGGACCTCCTGCGCTGGAACAACCTGCAGAAGAACTCCATCCTGCGCCCCGGCGACACGCTCAAGATCCACAACTGAGGCCCGGCTCGAGGGCCTTGCCGGGCCTCAGAGCACGCGCAGCAGATTCTCCCGGGCAAACTCCCAGTTGGCCAGTTGCGCCAGGAAGTCCTTGACGTAATCCGCCCTGCGGTTCTGGTAATCCAGGTAGTAGGCGTGCTCCCAGACGTCGATGCACAGCAGCGGCGTCTGCCCCATGGTCAGGGGCGTGTCCGCGTTGCCGGTGTTGACGCAGGCGAGCTTGCCGTCCTGCCAGACCAGCCAGGCCCAGCCGCTGCCGAACTGGCCCAGGGCCTTGGCCGTGAGCTGTTGCTCCATGGCCTCGCGGCTGCCGAAGTCCTTGACCACCTGCTCCAGCAAGGGAGCCTCCAGGGCGCCCCCACCCGGCTTCATGGACTGCCAGTAGAAGGTGTGGTTCCAGACCTGGGCCGCGTTGTTGAACAGGGCGCGCTGCTCCGGGTTGGCGGCGGATTTTTGCACCACCTCCTCCAGGGGCAGGCCCTCCAGACCACTGCCCTGCAGCAGCTCGTTGGTCTTGCTCACGTACCCGGCGTGGTGCTTGCCGTAGTGAAAGCTGATGGTTCGGGCGCTGATGGTTGGCGCCAGGGCGTCTTCCGCATAGGGCAGTGGGGGCAGCAGCACGGGCTCGGCGCCCCAGGCGCTCTGCGTCCAGGCCAGGGGACCGGCGGCCATGGCCAACCCGCCCAGCAAGGCGGCCTGCAGAAACTCGCGACGCTCCAGGGTGACCGCGACACTGTGCAATGAATCCGACATGATGGAACCTCCCGAGGCTGTTCGGATGAAAGGGTCGCCACGGGCATAGCACGAAACCGTCGCGGAGGGGAAGGCCGGGCCTGGAATTGCGGACAGCTGGGCGCTATTGCCCTTGCCCTCACCCGAGCCTTTTGGCATACTGAATTGGTTGCACCGTCAACCAATCAGGAGTACCCAGCCCATGACCCCACCCTTGCCCACCTCCGGACGCGACGCCTCCCTGGGCCGCTGGATCGCCGTGCTGCAGCGCCAGATCATGGTCTATGCCGCGCGGCAGTTCGAGCCCCTGGGCATCGGCGCCGGGCAGTTTCCCTTTCTGGCCGAGCTCTTCCATCAAGACGGTCTGAACCAGGAGGAGCTCACCACCCGGGTACGCGTGGACAAGGCAGCCACCACCCGCGCCCTGAATCGCCTGGCTGCCGCCGGTTATGTGGAGCGATTCCGCGACCCCCACGACGCCCGCATGAACCGCGTCTACCTCACGGCCAAGGCCTGGAGCATCCGCGAGCAGTTCATCGCCGGGCTGGAGCAGTGGTCCAACGTCCTGGCCACGGGCATGAGCCCGGCCGAGCGGCGCCAGGCACTGGGCTTGCTCATCCGCATGGCCGCCAACGCCTCCACCTTTCTCGACGCCCGCTCCCAGCCCCTTGCCGAGGAACCCGCCCCCGTGAACACCGAACCAGCTTAGGAGTAGGAGCGCCCCATGCCGCAATTCAGTGCCGACGCGCAGAAATGGCTCAAGGCCGTGCATCTCGTCTTTGTGGCGCTCTGGGTAGGTGGGGGCGTGGCCCTCATCCTCATGCAGCGCTGCCTCACGGCCGAGCTGGACATGGAGCTCTACGGCCTGAACCGGGCCATGCGCTTCGTGGATGACTTCATCATCATTCCCGGCGCCTTCGGCTGCCTGCTCACCGGGCTGCTCTACAGCCTCTTCACCCGCTGGGGCTTCTTCCAACACGGCTGGGTCACCATCAAATGGGGCATCAACGTGGGGGGCATCATCTTCGGCACCTTCTGGCTCGGCCCCTGGCTGAACAGCCTGGGCCCCATCGCCCGGGAGCTTGGCTTGGCCGCCTACCAGGACCCGGTCTACAGCCACAACCTGGCCATGAACAGCACCTGGGCACCCGTGCAGGTGGGCACCCTCATCGTGGCCGTGTTCCTCTCCACGCTCAAGCCCTGGAAGGCCTGGCGCAAGTCCTGACCCGGGGGGGCAGGCCCCGGCAACCCGGAGCCCACCCCGCCGTGGGGGCGCAGCGCACTCACGCCTTGGAACGAGGTTCCTCTAAGCCGCGCCAAAAACCGTGGCCAGTTGCGTGAAGTGCTCCGGCCGCACCCCCTCCTGCCTGAGCTCCAAGACGTCCTCGAGCTTGGCCAGCTGCTTGCAAACTTGGTCCAGGACCTGGTTCGCCCCCACCAGGAGCCAGACCCGACTCTGGCTCTCATCCTCCAGGGGCATGCAGAGGATGCCTTCCAGGTTGTAGGCCCGGCGGGCAAAGAGCCCGCAGATATGGGACATCACCCCGGGGTGGTTGCGCACGCGCAGGCTGAGCACGGTGCGCCCCGTGGTGGGCGTGACGCAGAGACAATCAAGCGGTTGTTGCGCGGGCATGGGCCTGTCCTCCGATCATTTCGCGGTTGGCGGCGCCCGGAGGCACCATGGGAAAAACCCTGGCATCGGCATCCATGGGCACGTGCACCAGCACCGGCCCCGGCCGCTCCAGGGCCCAGGCCAGCAGCGCGGCGGGGTCGTCCCCCGCGCCCAGGTCCACGGCCTCCAGTCCGAACCCCCGGGCCACGGCCATGAAATCCACCTGATGACTGTAGGACGAGGCCATGTAGCGCCGCCCGAAGAAGAAGTCCTGCTGCTGGCGCACCAGCCCCAGGGCATTGTTGTTGCACAGGATGATCTTGACGTTCACCCCCTGCTCCGCCGCCGTGGCCAGCTCCTGGATGTTCATGAGCAGAGAGCCGTCCCCCGAGAAGCAGACCACCTGCCGCTCCGGACAGGCCAGGGCCGCCCCGATGGCCGCGGGCACCCCGAAACCCATGGTGCCCAGCCCGCCGGAGGTCAGCCAACAGCGGGGGCGCCGGTGCGGAAAGGCCTGGGCCGTCCACATCTGATGCTGCCCCACATCCGTGGCGATGATGGCGTCCTCGGGCAACAGGGCCGCCACCCCCCGAATCAACCCGTAGGGCGAGAGCAGGGAGTCCTCGCCGGGCATGCGCAGCCCGTGGTCGCGCCGCAACTGGGCCACCCGCTCCAGCCAGACCGTGCGGGTGCTTGGCTCCAGCTCCGCCAGCAGGGCCTCCAGCACCTCGGCCACGTGCCCCGTGATGCCCACGTGGGCGGGCTTGATCTTGTGCAGCTCCGCCGGGTCGATGTCCACGTGGATGATCCGCGCGTTGGGGCAGAACTGCGCCACCTTGCCCGTGGCCCGATCATCGAAACGCACCCCGGCCGCCAGGATCAGGTCCGCCTCCTCCAGGGCCAGGTTGGTGGCCAGGGCCGCGTGCATGCCCAGCATGCCCAGGCTCAGGGGGTGCTCCGCCGGGACGCTGCCCAGCCCCATGAGGCTCATCACCACGGGCAATCCCTGCCGCTCGGCCAGGGAGCGGGCCAGCTCACCGGCTCCGGCCTGGATCACCCCACCCCCGAGATAGAGCACGGGGCGCTCGGCCCGGCGCAAGAGCTCGCAGGCCCGCAGCACCTCGTCACGCCGGAACGACGGCGCCGGATCGGGCCGCCCCGGCTCGGGCCAGGCCTCGAACTCCAGCGTGGCGCACTGCACGTCGCGGGGCACGTCGATGAGCACCGGACCGGGGCGCCCGGACGCGGCGATGCGGAAGGCCTCGGGGATGACCCGCAGCAGTTCGGAGGGCTCGCGCACCAGGAAGTTGTGCTTGGTCACCGGGATGCTCAGGCCGTAGGTGTCCACCTCCTGGAAGGCGTCGGTGCCCATGAGCCCGGAGGACACCTGCCCGGTGATGCAGATCACGGGGATGGAGTCGAGTTTGGCGTCGGCCAGGGCCGTGATGGTGTTGGTGGCGCCGGGTCCGCTGGTGGCGAAGAACACGGCCGGACGGCCCGTGGCCCGGGCCTGCCCCTGGGCGATGAAGCCCGCGCCCTGCTCGTGCCGGGCCAGAACGTGGCGGATGGAACTTTCCCGCAGGGCATCGTAGAGGGGCAGGTTGGCACCGCCGGGAATGCCCGCCACGAGGCGGATGCCCTGGCGTTCCAACAAGCGCACGATGCAGGTTGCGCCGCTGCAGCTGATCATGATGTCGGCTCCTTGGGTTGAGGTTGCCCTGGCCCCTGTGCGGATAAGCTGGTGCCGACAGCGCTTTGCGCAAAGCAAAACCCCCTGTCGGCGGCCGGCGCCGGCAGGGGGTGAGGTGCTTGTTTGTGCCCGGATACTCTACCGCATGCACTCCTCCCGCCGACGCACGGCCTCCATAACGACGACTACGACGCCTAGCACGACGGCGGTCACAGGGGCGAAGGGGCGCACAGCGCGGTGGGTACGGGACATGGGGAGCAGTTCCTTTCCGGTTTCAGTCTGCCATGCCAAAGGGCGGGGCTGGCTGTCAAGAAAAAATCCGCGCTGCGGGGAGGACAATGGCGGCTCAGCCCTGGCGGAAGCGCTCCGCATCGAGGCCCAGCCGGGCCAGCATCTTCTGCAGGGCCACGCGGGACAGGCCGCTCAGACGACCGGCCTCGCTGATGTTGCCCCCGGTGCGGGTCAGCAGCTCGCGCACGTAGCTCTCCGTGAAGCGGTGCAGGACCTGCTCCTTGGCACTCTTGTAGGGGCCGGAGACCACACTCCCGAGCGGGGGCGCGGTCTTGTCCGCACCCTCCACCAGGCGCACGGCGGCCAGGTCCACGTGCCCTCCGGGGCAAAACACCGCCAGCCGCCGCATGGTGTTCTGCAACTCACGCACGTTGCCCGGCCAGGGGCGCAGGCTCAGGTACTGAAAGACCTCGGGGTCCACGTCCTTGGGCGGCGCACCCAACTCCGCCGCGGCCAGGGCCAGGAAGTGCCCGGCCAGCAGCGGAATGTCCTGAGGGAGCTCCCGCAACGGGGGCACCTGGATGTGCAGCACGTTGAGCCGGTAGTAGAGGTCCTCGCGGAAGCTCTTGTCCCTGATCTTGGCCTCCAGGTCCTGGTTGGTGGAGGCCACGATGCGCACGTTCACCGGGCGG
>CAZNSV010000129.1:0-8202 GCA_964575775.1 uncultured Desulfovibrionaceae bacterium | reverse complement strand
GTGTTCCAGACCATGGCGCTGGTCCTCGATTTCCTGCAGGAACTGCAGACTGCCCAGCACCAGGCTCACGGCCAGGGCCACGGCCATGATGAGCAGCACCTGCTGGAAGGCCAGCCGCCTGTAGAGCGGGATGTGCAGGGACGTGGGCATGGTCTAGTCCTTTCCCGCGCTGTGGGAATCCTGCTCACGCCAGTCCCGCAGGCCGTAATGCATGAGAATTTCTTGCAGGCGCCCACTTTGGCGCAGTGCCCGCAGCCCTTGGTCGAACAGGGCTGCCAGGACGGCCGCTTGTGGTTGCTCGGGCGAGAAGGCCATGTACATGGGTTGGCTCTCCAGACAGCCGGCCCGGCGCAGGGCCTCTTGGTTGCCGGACTGCAGGAGGTGGTAGTCCATGGCCGCGGGTTCTTCCAGCATCACGCTGATGCGCCCCGCCAGGAGTTTGTGGGTGTTCTGTTCCAGAAAGTGCAGCCCGCTCACCTCCTGTACGCGTTGCGTGTCGTGGCGGTGCTGGGCCACGTAGTCCGTGACTTCGGGGCCGAAGTTGTTGCCGCTGAGCACGCCCAGGGTCTGCCCCGCCAGGCTGGCGGGGCCGGAATAGGTCCAGTCGCTGTCTTTCAGGGTGTAGAAACACCAGCCCAGACGGCCGATTTCCTCCTCGGGGAAGACCAGGTCAGGGGCTTCGGAGCGGGCGGGGGACAGCACGGCATCCAGGGTTCCGCTCCTGGTTTCCGCCAGGGCCCGCTCCCAGGGGCGGATGCGGTATTCCACCGTGTAGCCTGTGGGAGCGAATATCTCCTGCAGCAGTTCGGCGTAATAGCCCGGGGCCTCGGCTCGCGGGGCCTGACCGCTCGCGTCCAGACAGCTGTAGGGGCACCATTCGTCGTAGCTCACGCGCAGGGTCTCGGCCCCCGTGGGCAACGGAAAGAACACGAAAACCAGGGACAATGCCAGGAGGCACGACAGGTACGGCATACGTTCTCCCTTGCCGAAAGCGGCGCACGTGGGTTGTGCAAAAAGGTCAACGCATGACAGATGGATCTGACAAATATCCCCAATCAGCAGGGGCTGCGGACAGCCGCCAGGGCCGGTGCGGCGGTTCCGGTCCCGGAGTGGTCGAGTATTTACACTTCCGTATAGTGGGGCAATGCGGCGGGAAGGTCAAGAAGTCTCTTAACCAATATCGATGCGCCCTTCCAGGCGCGAGGGAGGCGTTGGGGGTGGCGGGCAGCCGTCGGGCGCATCAGGAGCAGACCCAGCGGAGCAACACCTCCCGCAGGTCTTCCTGGGACACGGGCTTGGGCACATAGTCGTTCATTCCGGCTTCCAGCAGGCGCTCCCGGTCGCCTTTCATGGCATGGGCGGTCATGGCCACCACCGGGATGCCGTGGTTTTCGATTCCGGCCTGCCCCTTGCGCAGGCGTTGCGTGGCCTCGATGCCGTCCATGCCCGGCATCTGCACGTCCATGAGCACCAGGCAGAAACGCCGGTTGCTCAAAAGCTCCAGGGCCTCGGCGCCGTTCGCGGCCTGGATCACCGTGCAGTTGAGCTTTTGCAGCATGCGCCGCGCCACCAGTCGGTTGACTTCGTTGTCGTCCACCACCAGGACCGGCAGCTCAGGCCCGCTCTCTGCGTCCGCACAGGTGCTGGAGTCTTTCGCCACCCCCTCTTGGGGCAGACTGCGCAGCAGAACCGTGAAGTGGAATTCGCTGCCCGTGCCCGGGGCACTGGTGACCCCGAGCTCCCCCTGCATCAATTCCACCAGCCGCTTGGAGATGGACAACCCGAGGCCTGTGCCTCCGAACAAGCGGTTGGTGGCACCGTCGGCCTGGGTGAAGTGGTCGAAGATGCGGTCCTGATGCTCGTCCGCGATGCCGATGCCGGTATCCCGGACCCTGCAGGCCAGTCGCAACACCTGCTGTCGGCCCTCCCACATCGCGGGGGCCTGGGCCAGGGTCAGTTCCACGGCCACGCTCCCTTGCTCCGTGAACTTCACGGCATTGCCCACCAGATTCAGCAATATCTGGCGCAGCCGGGGGCCGTCTCCCCACACTACCTGGGGCAGTTCGTCCGCCACCCGGCTCTGGAGGCTCAACCCCTTGGCGCTGGCCTGGGGCGAAACAATGGCCAGCACGTCCTGCAGCAGGACCCGCAGCTCGAAAGGTTCGTCGCGCAGCTCCAGGCGCTGGGCCTCGATTTTGGAAAGGTCCAGGATGTCGTCGATGAGGGTCAGCAGGGTGCGGGCCGAGGCCTCCAGCATGTCCAGGTACTCCCGTTGCTCCGCATTGATGCCGCTGCCCTGCAGCAACCCGGCCATGCCGATGATGCCGTTCATGGGCGTGCGGATTTCGTGGCTCATGTTGGCCAGGAACAGGCTCTTGGCCCGGTTGGCCTGTTCGGCCGCCTCCTTGGCCCGGAGCAGTTCCCCGTCGGCGCGGTGCCGCTGCAGTGCCAGGGAGTAGAGCGTGGCCAGCCGCTCTACCAGGTCCAGGTCCTTTTGCGTGTAGGGGCGCCGGGCGTTGGCCAAGGCGATCTGTCCGGCCAAATCATGGCCGATGAGGGCGGGGGCGGACAGGAAGCGGGTAATGGGGATGTGCCCCTCGGGAATGCCGGTGGAGCGTCCATCCAGGGCGGGGTCGTTGGTCATCAGGCTCCGCTTGTTGGTGAGTACCCAGCCCCAGAGCCCGCAGAACTTCCTGAACAGCACTTCCTTGTCCGCGACCTGGCACTGGGCCCAGACCTCCCGGGACAGGGTGTGGCTCACCAGGTGGCCCGAATCCTGGTCGATGCTGCCCACGAAACCGATGGTACTGTCCGTGAGCTCCTTGGCCGCGGCCAGGATGTGATCCGCCACCGACTGCAAGGGCTCTGGAGTCAGCAGCAGGGCCGCCAGGCTGTAGAGGCGGCTTTCGGCCTCCTTCTGCCGCCGCAGCTCCGTGTCGGCCAGAACCAGTTCCGTGATGTCCCGGGCCAGCCCCAGGATGCCGTGGATCTGCCCCTGGGCATTGCGCAGGGGCATTTTACGGATGTCATAATGGCGCACTCCCTCCTGCAGCACAATCTCCTGACGCGGCTTGTTCAACGGTTCTCCACTCAGGATCAGCTGGTTTTCCTCCTGCTCCAGTCCGAAGAATATGACGGCAAGCCGTTGGTGCTCCGGGGAATGGTCTGAACGCTGGCCGATCCTCTGGGCCAGGGTCAGGGCTGGCAGGGCGTCCTGAGGCAGGCCGAACAGGGCTCCCAGGGCCTTGTTGGCCAGCATCAGACGCCCCTGGGCATCCAGGGCATAGATGCAGTCCGTGCTGGAATCGATGATGGAGCGCAGCAGGGCCTCGGAGGCGCGCAGCTCCTGCTCCATGGACTTGCGGACCGAGATGTCCGCCACCGTGAGCTGACACTCCCGGATGCTGCCGTCTTCCTCCCAGACCGGCGCCCCCGAAAAGGCGGCGTGGAACGAACCCCCATTGCGGCCGCGCAGCAGCAAGGCCTCGGTCTCCAGACGCTGCCCCAGAAAGGTGTTCTGCAGCCTGGTCCGGAACGAGCGCCTGTCCTCTTCGGCCAGGAACAGGCTTAGGGGGCGCCCCAGCAACTGCGCCCGCTCTTCGCCGATCATGCGCGAGAAGGTCAGGTTGGCGCGCCGCATCGTGCCGCTACTGTCCAGCGAAACATAGCCCAGTGGAGCGAAGTCATAGAGGTTCTGGTACTGGGCGCGGGAGGTCTCCAGGCTGCTTTTGAGGCTCTTGAGCTCCTCGTTCTGGACGATGAGCTCTTCCTGTTGCACGCCCAGTTCCAGCAGGGTGCGCTCCAGTTCGAACTTGTTGGCTTCCAGTTCGTGGGTCCGCTCGGAAATGTGGTGGTTCAGTTCGTCGCGCAGCTGCTCCAACTCCCGCCGGGCTTCATATTTGGCCGTGACATCGAGGAATCCGGCCAGAATGGCGGCCTGCCCCTCGAACACCACGGGCACGGCGCTGAGTTGGGCCCAGATGCACCGCTTGGCATCCAGGCGCAGCTGCAACTCGAAATTGTCCACACGTCCTTGCTCCCGTAGCAGTTCGAGCATGCGGGGGCGGTCGGCCGGATCGCAATAGTAGTCCAGGGCGCGCTTCTGCCGCGCCTCCTGGTTGGTGACGCCAAAGAGCAGTGCGGCCTTGGGGTTGATGTACAGCACAGAGGAGTCCGCGAGGGAGGAGACCACGGCGGGCAGGGGCAACTGCTCCAGCAGGAGGCGGTGCCGCTCCGATTCATTCTGGGGAGCTTCCAGCGGGGCGAGGCGCAATTGGACCAGGACAGTCCCGTGGGCGGCCTGGGGCGTGGCCCAGAGCTCCAGCCGGGGGCCAGCGGGCAGGGGCAGGAGTCCTTCCTGGGGCTGCCCCGTGGCCAGGACCTCCAGCACCAGTTCACGCACCGCGCCACCGAGGGCCGTGGGGAGCAGTGGGGGCAGTTCGCTGCCCGGGTTCACACGCTCCGGAGTCACCCCAGGCAGGCTGCCCGAGCTATGCTCGATCCGCCCCGCATGGTCCAGCAACAAGGACCAGCAGGCACGGGCCGGGCGCCGCAACAACAAAGTAGGCACGGATAGCGCTGCCCAATTCGATGAGGCCATGCCGTCGATCCCCCCTTGGATGCTCCAGGCAAGCCGGTCTGATGGTGTAGCGGGCGGAAAACGTGCGTGTGGTTTCTACCCGGAATTACAGCTGGGCTGGTCTCGCCCCTCAACTCTGTTGCTGCAACGCCTCCATTGTCTTCACGGTCTTCTGGGCAACGCCACGGGAGCGCAGCTCATGCCGGTGTGTGTCCTGGGTCCGCCACTGTTCAGGGCTTGGTAAACTGGTCAAAGGCGTTGAGGGCCCGCGAGGAATAGACCAGGGCCGCCCCCGCATTGAGATTGATGGCCACGGCCAGTGCTTCCAGCAGTTCGTCGCGCGTGGCGCCGGCCTTGATGGCCTGCTGGACGTGGACGCTGATGCAGGTGTCGCAGCGCGTGGTGGCGGCCACGGCCAGGGAAATGAGCTCCCGGGTTTTGTCGTCCAGTGCGCCCTTGGTGCGTTCGGCCGCGCCCAGGGCCTGCAGGCCTTCCAGGAGTTTGGGATTCTCCTTGAGCAGAGTGCCGATGGCTTCCACGCCCTTGTCCAGTTGCTGGGCCCAATTCATGACCATGGTGTTCCCCTTGTGCTTGTTTGCCTGTTTGTTGCCATAGCCCCATTCTTACACACACTACCCTGCCTGCTGTCAATGGCATGATGTGCCGCCCAGCAACGCCCCCCCCCTTGACAGAAACCGCATCTGGAACGACAATACAGTGAAATGTATAAAAAACATCTTCAGATTCCTCTGGCTGGGCAGCGGGCATGAACGAGCAACGCAACCCGGTCCTGCCCGATGCGGGGCGGCAGCGCGATCTCGACGACAGCGTGCAGCCCCTGCCCAGGGGGCAGATCCTCGGTTCCTACCAGATTCGCGGCGTCCTGGGGATCGGTGGCTTCGGCATCACCTACCGGGCCCTGGACCTGCATCTCAAGCAGCTGGTGGCGCTCAAGGAATTCCTGCCCGTGGAATACGCCCAGCGCACCGTGGGGGCGCGGGTGGAAGCCCGCTTGCCGGTGTTCCGCGACTTTTTCGCCTGGGGCAAGGCCCGGTTCCTCGAAGAGGCCCGGACCCTGGCCCTGTTCAAGCACCCCAACATCGTCCGCGTGTTCTCCTTTTTCGAGGCCAACGACACCGCCTATTTCGCCATGGATTTCGAGCAGGGGCAGAACCTCAAGCGTCTGCTGCGCTCCAAGGGCACCCTGGAGGAGGGCGAGGCCGTGGAGATCCTCCTGCCCCTCATGGATGGCCTGGAGACCATGCACGGCCGCGGCTTCATCCACCGCGACATCAAGCCCGGCAACATCTACGTGCGCCGGGACGGGACCCCGGTGCTGCTGGATTTCGGCGCCGCCATGCGGCCGGAGACGCTCTTCGCGGAGCTGGGGCGAACCCTGCTCACCCCGGGCTACGCCCCCCCGGAGCAGTACGACCGCAACGCCCTCCTCGGCCCCTGGACGGACATCTACGGACTGGCCGCCGTGCTCTACCGCTGCATCAGCGGTCTGAAGCCCGTGGATTCCATCCTGCGCCAGGCAGCCAGCCTGCAGAACCGGGAGGATCCGTTGCCCAGTGCCGTGGAGCAGGGCAGCGGCCGCTACAGCCTGGAGTTCCTCAAGGCCGTGGACGCCGGGCTTGCCTTGGATCCCGGAGCGCGCCCCCAGAGTATTGCGGCCTGGCGCGTCCTGTTCTTTGGTGGGACGCAACCGCGCCCCCTCCCCAAGGAGCGGGGTAGGGAGCTGCCACTCCTGGCGGAGCGAGCCCGGGAACTGGAAGGCTTCAAGCGCATTCTCTTGGTGGGGGGGCAGGCCGAGCACGCCCGCGTGGACAGCGTGCTGCTCCAGACCCTGCTGGACCTGGAAGTGGAGCACGCCGCCCAGGGAGCGGAGGCCGTGAGCCGCATGCAGCGCAAGGCCTACGACGCCGTGCTCTGCGATACGCTGCTCGCGGACATGGAGGTGGGGCGGTTTCTGGAGAGCTCGGCCCGCAAGCTCCTGTGGGGGCGCCCGCCGATCATTGTCATGCATCCCCCTCCAGCCACGGACGCCCTGATCATTCAGGGCGTGGCCGGAGGCGCTGCCGGGTTCATCGAACGCCCCTACGCGGTGGAGGACTTGGAGCGGGGGTTGCAAAGCATTGCCCGCGCGCAGCGTTACTACGGTGTGGAGGACTCGCTGCTTGAGGACGCGCGGCGACTGGCGGCCCAGGGGCTGCCCCTGCGTGCCTTGCGGCTCTACGGGGACATCCTGGCCATGGAAGAGGAGGTGCGCAGTCTGGGGGAACCCGGCCACACGGAGTTGTGCTGGCAGGGCATGGGCTGCCTGGCGCGGCAGGAATACGTGGAGGCCATTGCCCTGTTCGCCAGGGCAACGGGCATGCTGCGGCTCATGGCCGAGGCCCGGGCCGCCCAGGCGGAACTGCACCGGACCATGGGCAACATGGAAGACTACCTCAAGGGCGCCCGAAAGACCGTGGCCCTGGCGCGTCGGCATCAGCGCATGCTCGCCCGGCGGCTGCTCCTGGCCGAGCTGTTGCGGGTGTCCGGGGCGGAGAATCCGTTCCAGGCCTTGGGGCTCAGGCTGAAGGAGCTCGACGACCTGGCCGGAGCCCTGGGAGCCTTCAGCCAGGCCCTGCAACTCCGTCCCGACGCGGCGGAGCCCTACGTGCAGCTGGCAGAGGTCCAGGCCCGGCTGGGCCGGCTCGCTGCCGCGCGAGCCGGGCTGGACAAGGCCCTGCGGCTGGATCCGGGCTGTCCAACAGCCCGGACCTTGTGGGATGCACTCTTCGCTGGTGCTCAGTCCTCGGTAGGGGACGGGTCGCCGCCCTGATCCGGGGAGCCATTCTCCGGCTTGGGGCCGCCTTTGCCCCTGCGCCGTTTGCGGGGGCGCCGTTTGCGTTTGGGCGCGTCCTCTGCCGTTGCGACGGTTTCGGAACCCTCATCCGTGTCGGGCTCCTCCTCCTCGGCCGGGAGGACATCCACATCAAAGAACACGCTGGACACGCGTTTGGTCCCGGCCCGGCCCCCGGTCCTGCCGCCGGACTTGCCCTCGGACTTGCCCTCGGACTTGCCCTCGGACTTGCCCTCGGGCTTGGCCTCGGGTTTGGCCTCGGGTTTAGCCTCTGACCTGCGTTCGGACCTGCGTTCGGATTTGGCTTCCGACCTGCGTTCGGGCCTGCCCTCGGATTTGGCCTCGGACATGTCTTCTGACCTGGCTTCGGATCTGCCCTCCGACCTGCCCTCCGACCTGCCGGAAGAGCGGGAGGGCTTGCTCCCCGAGCGCTTGGGGGGGCGCTGGGGCTGGGGTTCCGGCTCGGGCGGGGCGGTCTGCTGCGCCTGCTGATAGAGCTCGTCCAGCAGCAGGGCCAGGAGGATGTGGGCCTCCTCGTCCGCGGCCAGCTTGGCGGCCGGGGGCAGGAACCTGGCCACGCGCTCGGCCTGTACGTGGGACAGACCCCGGCGCTTGGCCTCCAGCAGGGTGGTGAGGCGCTGCTCGATGACCCCGATGACGTCGCTCTCCTCGGGCAGGGGCAGCTGCTGCACCGGGATGTTGAAGCGGACCATGAGCCGCTTGAACTCGATTTTCTGCACGAAGTCCACCAGGGTGACCACCGTGCCCGAGG
>CAZNSV010000128.1:0-8226 GCA_964575775.1 uncultured Desulfovibrionaceae bacterium | reverse complement strand
CAAGGGGGCTACGACGTCATCCTCATGGACGTGGAAATGCCCGGCCTGGACGGCC
Organism: uncultured Desulfovibrionaceae bacterium; assembly: GCA_964575775.1. Lineage (GTDB taxonomy): Bacteria > Desulfobacterota > Desulfovibrionia > Desulfovibrionales > Desulfovibrionaceae > CAZFCK01. The sequence goes on along the minus strand of CAZNSV010000128.1, from coordinate 8,171 downwards.
TGAGCGCCACCCGGGTCATTCGCGACCGGGAAAGCCGGGAAGGTCTGCGCCCCGCGCGCATCATTGTCCTCACTGCCCACGCCTTCCTGGAATACAAGCAGAAAAGCCTCGCGGCCGGGTGTGACGAGTTCCTGACCAAGCCCATTTCCCGCAAACAGCTCCTGGCTGCCCTGACACCCCGCCCCACGGATCGGAGCGAAGCGGAGACCGGGGCCCCCCCGAGTGCACTGGAAACGGAGGAAGCACCGCTGCCGGACGTGGCCAGGGAATACCCCGAATACGTGTTCGCGGAACTGGAGCCCATCGTGCCCAAGTTCTTCGCGGGCGCGGAACAACTGCTGCAAGAGGGCACGACCGCCCTGACCGCCCAGGACTGGGAGCGCCTGCACCGGGCGGGGCACTCCCTGAAAGGCACGGCCGCGGGCTACGGCTTCTCCCGTCTCGCCAGCATCGGCGCGCTCCTCTGCGCGGCGGCCAAGGAGCAGAACCCCGCCACGGCCGAACAGTGCCTGGTGCAACTCGCCCTGGCCCTGAAAAACGTCCGGGTGGTTTACACCCAGCAGCAAAACTAGCCCCCACCGTCATGGCCCAGGCCCGACGCGCCTTCCGTGGCCACCCCAGCCGCCAACCGCTGGAGCGGGCAGGGAATCTGGTCTCAAACCCAACTTCCTCGGTAGCCTTTGCTCCATTTCCGTGGTATCGTACGCAGTGCAACAAGGCCGCATCAGCCTGCCGGGCGCAATCGACCGGGGCCCTGGAGCGGGGCACAGTACCGGACGGGGGGGGGCAGGGTCACCGGCCAAGGAACCTGCTCGCTCGTGGCGACCGGGTCCGGCAGGGTTGCAGGCGTCGTGAACCAGGGGGTCTGCGGGCAGGGGCAGCCCCGATAACAGATCGGACCTATGCTTATGCCACTGCTGCTGCTTCTCGCGCTCCTCTGGGGGGGCACCCCGCCCCTTGCCCTGGCGGCGTCTGGGGATGCGGCGGAGGTCGCAGCTCCGACCGCGGTCGTGGACCGGGCGAGCATCACCGAGGTGGTGGCGGCAGGCCCGGCCTGGGCCACCTTCACCAACCGCGACGGCACCGGGCTCTACCACGAGATCCTGGCCGAGGTCTTCGGTCTCTACGGCGTGCCCGTCCGGCGCGTCTACGTGCCTTCCGAACGCGCGCTGCAGCTCATCGCCGATGGTCAGGCCGACATGCAGACCTGCTACGACCGCGTGCCCCCGCCCTTTGTCCTGGGGGCCTACCCCATGTACGAAAACGCCTTCCACGTGCTGTTCCACAAGGCCAAGGTACCCGACTGGCAGGGCCCCGAGAGCCTGCGCGACAGGACCATCGCCGGCCGTATCGGTTACTATTCCCAAGAGAATTTCAGCGTGCCCGTGAAGCTGTTCGAAGTGAAGAGCGGCGAGGCCGCGCTGGGCATGGTCCAACTGGGGCGCGCGGACTTCTACGTGGACGACGAGCAGTTCATCCGCGAATCCCTGGCCAACAGCGAATTCGAGTTCGCTGCCGAGGAATACGCCATCGAGGTGGCGGGCTATCGCTCCTACCATCCGGTTTTTGCCCAGAGCCCGCGCGGCCAGACCATCCGCGCCATGTACGAGGAGGGCATGCGCACCCTGCATGCGGCCGGAGTGCTGCGCCCCATCTTCGCCAAGTGGGGCTACCCCTACCCGCGCTACCCGGACTAGCCCCCCATGCCCAAAGCCCTGCGGACATCCTTCAGGCATTCCATCGCCACCCGTCTGACCCTCGCGGTGCTCGGGGGGTTCCTGGCCATTACCCTGGTCCTGACCGGGCTGCAGATGATCGGGGCCTACGACAACACCCGGCGTGACCTGATGGCCGAGTTGCGCACCGTGGCCGAGGCGGTGCGCCCCGGGCTGGCCACGGCCATTTTCAGTGTGGACGAGGAGCAGGTCAACGCCATCCTCTCCGGGGTCATCGCCGGGGCCTCCATCCACACGGTACTGGTGGAGCGCCAGTTCCAGACTCCCATCCTCCTGGGCGCCGCGCCCGAACCCGAGACACACGAACTCTCCGTCGCGGTCCCCCTGGACTACCGGGACTTCGACGGCAGCCTCGTCACCGTGGGGCACCTGACCATTCAGTCCAGCCCGGACATCATTTTCAACCGCGTGACCCACCTCTTTTTCATCATTCTCGTCAACACCGCCGTGCAGGCTGCCGTGTTCTGCGCCTTTGTCATGTGGATCATGCGTCGTACCGTGGCCCGCCCCCTGAACGAGCTGACCGAGGCCACCACCCGCGTCTCCCTGGAGAGCCTGCAAACCCTCCAAGTGAACATGCGCACCAAGGGGCACGACGAGCTGCGCGTGCTCCAGGACGCCTTCAACGCCATGCTCCAGCGTCTGGAAGAACACCGCACGGCCCGGGAGCAGGCCGAGCAGCAATACCGCTCCATCTTCCAGAACGCCCAGGAAGGCATCTTCCAGAGCACGCCCGCAGGCCGCCTGAAAGCCTGCAACCCGGCCATGGCGCGCCTGCTCGGCTACGACTCGCCCGAGGAAATGCAGCGGGTCATGGACCTGCGCCAGGACATGTACGTGGACCCCGGGGAACGCGAACGGCTGCTCGCGCTGCTGCGGCAAGGCGCCCCGGTCACCGGGCACGAAGTCCGCGCCTGGCGCCGGGACCGCTCCATCATCTGGGTCAGCATCAACGCCCGCCCCATCTTCGACACAGAAGGGCGGCTCAGCCTCATCGAGGGCATGATCGAGGACGTCACCCGGCGCAAGGAGGCCGAGGCTGCCCTGCAGTTGGCCAAGGACACGGCCGAGGCCGCCAGCCGCATGAAGAGCGATTTCCTGTCCATGGTGTCCCATGAGTTGCGCACGCCGCTGACTTCGGTACTGGGTTTCGCCAAGGTCATCGACAAGCGCCTGCGCAAGACCCTGCTGCCCCACCTCGACCTCGCTTCCCCGGCCGTGCACAAGGCGGCCCGTCAGGTGGAGGACAATCTCTCGGTGATCATTGCCGAAGGGGAGCGGCTGTCCGACCTCATCAACGACATCCTGGACCTGACCCGGCTCGAGTCCGGCAAGTCATCCTGGAAATGGGAGCCCTTGGACCTGGCCGAAGTGGTGGAGCACACCCTGACCACGGTGCGCATCCTGGCCGAGGAAAAGGGGCTGGCCCTGGTGGGCGAGGTGGAGCCGGACCTGCCCCTGGTGCTGGCGGACCGGGACCGCATGATCCAGGTGCTGGTGAACCTGTTGGGCAATGCGGTGAAGTTTACAGCACAGGGGCGCGTGGTCTGCCGGGCAACTCGGGACAAGGAGCTGGTGGTGGTCAGCGTCACCGACACCGGCCCCGGTATCAGACCCGAGGACCATACGGAAATCTTCAACAAATTCCGTCAGCTGGGCGACACCCTCACGGACAAGCCCTCGGGCTCCGGCCTGGGACTGGCCATCTGCAAGGAGATCGTGGAACACCACGGGGGGCGCATCCAGGTGGACTCCACCCCCGGCCGGGGCAGCACCTTCACCTTTTCCATCCCCATCATGACCCCCCAGTCTGCCCCCCAGTCTACCCCCCAGTCTACGCAGACCCCGTAGCCGCCAACCGACACGGCACAACCCAGCCGGAAACCGGACGTCCGGCCCTCGCTACCGCTTCCGCGTAAAATAGGCCTGCACCACCAGATCCATGAGCCACGCCCCGACCAGGGTCACGCTCCCGGCCCCCGCGGCGGCAACCGCAAAGGTGAGGGGAGCGGGCAGGTACGGCCCTGCCAGGTCCACCGCCAGGCCCAGCAGCGGCTGGTGCAGCAGGTAGATGGCGAAGGAGGCCCCGGCCAGCCAGGCAACCACCCGGTTATGCCCCAGACGGGCAGCAAGGGGCAGGCTGGCCAAGGCCCCACACAGGGCCAGGCAGGCCAGGACGGTCAGAAGGTGGACCCCGGGCTTGGGCAGGAGCTCACCCAGCGTCACCACCAGGACCACACCCAGCGCGGCGGTGCCCAGCAGGGCAGGGAGGGCAACGCTTGGCAGCAGCGCGGCACCCTGCCGCCTGCTCCACCAGAAGGCCAGGGCCATGCCCACAGCGAACTCCGGCAGCCTGGCCGGGAGGTTGAAATAGACCATGTAGGCCGGAAGCGCGAAGGGGCTGTCCGGGGCGCTGCCCCCCAGAATGGTCAGCAGCCACCAGAAACCGTAGCAGCCCAGGCTCACCGCCAGCAGGGCCTTGCCAGGGCCCAACCGGAAGAACAGGCGCAACAGCAGCGGATAGCAGACATAGAACTGGGCCAACAGCCCCATCCACCACAGGGCCGGAACAATGCCGAAAAAGCAGGCCGGGTCCAGGGTGTGCACGAAGAGGGCGTGCTCCACGATGCACCGCGCCAGGAAAGGCCAGGCCTCTGGAGCGCTGACCAGGGCCACGACGCTCCAGAGGGCGAGGGCCAGAAAATAATGGGGGCAGATGCGCCCGAAGCGACGGCGGAAGAAGGGGACCGTGGAGAGCGGGGCCGTATCGCCCCGGAGGGCCAGGGGCAGGGTCAGCACGAACCCGGTGATGGCGTTGAACACCACCACCCCGAGATGCCCCTGCGCCAGGAGCAGCGCGAACAGCCGCCCAGGGGCGCTCCCGGCCCCCACCTCCGGCAGCACGGACCAGAGATGGAAGACAAACACGCCCCCCATGGCCAACACGCGCAGGACCGCGATCTGAGGCAGGTAGCCGCTCATGGGATTGTGACGCGCCCGGTCGCGCAGTCTGGCCGTTTCGCGGGGGGCGGCTCCTGCCCGGCCATCTTGGCGCGGTCTGGGCTCATTGGGTGAGCACCATGGACCGCAACGGCCGCTCCGCGCTCTCGCCCCCCCAGCCGGAGGCCGGACCGCCGTCGAAGCGCATGGTCAGCTCCCGGTAGAAGCTGGTGGCGTACACCCGCGCCCCCAGAGTATCGCCCGCGGCAAGGGTCTCCACCCCCAGGAGCGCCGCCGGCAGGAACAACTCCAACGCCACGTGGGGCAGCGGCTTGTCCAGGGCCTGCAGCGTGCCGCCCGAGTCCAACCGGACGTGGCTCCCGTCCGGGGAAATTTCATGCAGAAGCGCCTCCAGCTCGAAGCGCTTCTCGTACTGCGCATGGGGGCGGGGCAGCAGGTGCACTGCGAAATGGCGCGTCTGCCCCTTCAGTTCGAGCACCACGTGCAGCTGGTAGGCCTCGGAAAGGGGAAACTCGCCTTCGTACTGCAGCAGGTACAGGTCCGCATAGTTGCTCGCCAGGTTGAACAACGACAGCCCCTCGGGGCTCCAGGCCAGATGCACGTCGCCAAAGGGCACGTAAGGGGCGGGCGTGGCGAAGCCCACCAGCCGGGTACCCGCCTTGTCGGGCCAGTCCAGGAGCGAGTTGTCCGTGCAATCCGCCGGGGACGCCAGGCGCCGCACCGGCACCGGCTCGCCGGGGGGCACCGGGGCGGCGAAAGCACTGCGGGCGTGCAGCTCCACGGCCCGCCGGTTCACGTCCCCGAGGGCGGCCACAAGTTCCTCATAGGGGCGGTCATGGATGTCCACCAGCCCCATGTTGAAATCCTCGCCGTCGTCACGCCCCCCGGTGGGCTCGTCGTAGTACTGGAACCAATGCGCGCCCACCACGTTGGGGAAGGAGGCGAAGGCGGCCTGGGCTGCAGCGGCGCCGCGCGCCCTCTGGGCCTGGGTCCGCACGTGCATCAGGTGGCCATTGTTCTTGTTGCCGCTGCGGTTCTCGTCGGCCGCGAAGAAGAACTCCGTCACCAGCACCGGCGCGGGGCTCAGACGCTCCAGCCCCTCGAAAAAGTAGGGTGCCACCCAGCCGTCTTCCTCGTCCACGTTGTAGTTGGTGGTGAGCACGTCCACGAAACCCCGGGCGGCCAGGACCGCGTCCTGGTTGTAGTAGAGCGGCAAGCGGTCCCCCATGACCAGGGCCTCGGGCCGCACCGTGCGCAAGGCGGTGTGCACCAGTTCGTAGTACCGCGCCGCGCAGAGTCGGGTGAAGGCGGAGACCAACCGAATGCCGTGCCCCCCGGGCCGCAGGCCGAGGGCGACGCCGCCCGGCTTCAGGTCCTCGAAGCTCTCCACGCCGGCAGGAGGCACGAAATCCGCGGTCAGCAGATCCCAACGCCCCTGGTAGTGGTCGTGCAACAACTCCCAGAGCACCCGCTTGGTGTGCAAGGACCACTCCTGGGCCAGGTACCACGAGAACAGGGGCGCGTTCCACCAGCCCACCTCGTTGTCCGTGAAGTAGCCCATGAGGTTCGGGTGCCCGGCGTATTCGGCCGTGATGCGTCGGGCCACGGCCACGGTCTGTTCCAGGGTATCGGGGGCAAAGGGGTCGAACCAATGCAGCTTGGCGTTGCGCCCCAAATCCAATTCCGGAATCAGGGGCAGGCCCAGGGCCGGTATGGGGTCTGACCAGCCGCCCAGGGTGTTGAAGCCCCAGGCCGTGAGCCGTTGGCGGGCCTCCTGGGCCCAGGTCCCCAGGTCGGGATGCCAGCGCTCCCAGAAGTACCCCAGCCCCTTGGGGTGGGCGTGGCCGCCGTTGACCGTGTTCACGCCCAGGCTGTAGAAGTGACGTCCTTCTGGATCCAGCAGCCAGGACCGCCCCTGCTCCCGCGTCACGCCCCAGCCACCGGCCAGGGCCGAAGCCGCGAGGCTCCAGAACAGCAAGCACGTCAGTACTGCAAGCAGGCGCTTCAAGGTGTCATCTCCATCCGACTGTCCTGTCGGGTCGTGATTGCGTGATCCGGCTCGGCGCCGCGGCAAGGCCCCTCCAAACGAGACGCCGAGTACTAACGCATCTTGTTCCCGGTGCAAACAGGGAAGTTCTCATTGCGATTCGTGTAAATTCAACAAGATAGCACAAGTGGCCGTTCTCCAGCTCCAGGTTCGCCCAGGTTCACACAGGCTCGGGGCAAGGAAACCGGACAGCACAGGCGGCCTGCGGGGGCAGCTCCTGCAGCGCGGCAGGACGCAAACCCTCTCTGCAAGGCCAAACTCGCGCCATGCTGTACCCCGATCCAATCTGCTCCCCTTTGACGGATCAGCCACGCCGGTGTGAGCGGCACACCGTTTCAGGCCACTATCGGGGGAAAGGCTCAAGCAAGGTCCGGTGCAGTCCGCTGCGCAAGAATCGCGTAGCTGCCAGACACTGCATTCGGTCATGATGCAAGATGGATAGTAAACTCGCTCTCATGAGCCATGGCCAAAGGAGTTTTTTAGCGCAGCAGCGCGAGTGAATCTGCAAGATGCGTCGTTTTGCATTGCACGGCTAACCTGCTGCACTCCTCCTGGCAGGGTTGGTAAAAGTTCTGAAAAAATTATTGCAACCATCTGAAATAATGATGGCAGGAGCTATTTACATTTCCAAAAATCGGTAGATAATGCTCCTCCGCCGCCCTCCCCCAGCGCGGCGTTGACCAGGCTGCGGAGCAATCCGACTCTTCTTCTGAACCTTCACAACAGTGCTGCAAAGCTTCTCACTCGCCAGGAGCGAAACACCCATGTTTCAGATCGCCGAGGGTCATACCGTCGCCCCCGTGGAGCGCGTACGGGTTCATGGTCGTTTTTTGTTCGCCGGGGATGAAAAATTCTTCATCAAAGGCGTCACTTACGGGCCTTTCCCCAACAATCAGCAAGGCGACCCCCTACCCGAGAGGGAGCAGGTGGTGCGCGACTTTGAAATGATGCGGGCGGCAGGGGTGAACACCCTGCGCGTGTATTACGTCCCGTCCCGCTGGTTCCTCGACCTGGCGCACAGCTGCGGGCTGCGGGTCGTGGTGGGCATCCCCTGGCCCCAGCACCTCTGCTTTCTCGATCAATGGGAAGTCAAGGAGCAGATCAAGAGCACCATCCGCAAGGCCGTCCAATCCCTGGCCGGACACCCGGCCCTGCTGGCCTGGCTGGTGGGCAACGAAATTCCCGCGCACATCGTGCGCTGGCACGGCGCGCAGAAGATCGAAAAGTTCCTGGCCAAACTCACCGCCATCGTGCGCGAGGAGGACCCCACCGGCCTGGTGAGCTACGCCAACTACCCCTCCACCGAGTACCTGCGCCTGCCGTTCCTCGATTTCCTGTCCTTCAACGTGTACCTGCACGAGGAAAAGGCCTTCCGGGGCTATCTCAAGCGCCTGCAGAACCTGGCCGGCGACCTGCCCCTGGTCCTG
>CAZNSV010000127.1:0-8241 GCA_964575775.1 uncultured Desulfovibrionaceae bacterium | reverse complement strand
GCAAGGCCCGCCCCCGGTGGCTGCGGGCGTTCTTTTCGTCCGGCAGCAGCTGGGCCGCGGTGCGCCCCAACTCGGGGTCGAGGAACAGGGGATCGTAGCCGAACCCGTTGCTCCCGGCGGGCTCCAGGGCCACCAGCCCTTCCCAGGCGCCGTCGCGGGTCAGGGTGGCGCCAGTGGGGGTGCAGGCGGCCATGACGCAGCGAAAGCGCGCGCCGCGCCGCTCCAGGGGCACTCCCTGCAGGGCGCGCAGCAGCTTGGCATTGTTGGCAGCGTCCAGGAGCGCACCCGCCAGCCCGGCGTTTTGCGGCTCGTCCAGGCTGTAGCGGGCGGAATGGACCCCGGGCGCGCCCCCCAGGGCGTCCACCTCGAGACCGGAATCGTCGGCCACGGCGGCCAGGCCCGTGGCGCGGCTCACGGTGCAGGCCTTGTACAAGGCGTTGGCCTCGAAGGTCTCGCCATCTTCCGGAATTTCACCCAGTTCCGGAAAGGCGTCCAGCCCCAGGATTGTAAAGCCCTGTCCGGCCAAGAGGGCCGAGAGCTCGGCAATCTTGCCGCGGTTGCGCGTGGCAAGCACGATTCTGGGCACGGTCGCCTCCTCCTGGACCTGAAATCAGTCTTTACGCATTGGGGCGGAGCCTAGCAGGGGCTTTAGAAATAATCCAGACTTTTTCCCCGCCAGGCCTGAATAATCCGGGCCCGGCGGGGCACGAGGCAGGCGGGAGCAGGGGGCTATTCCGGCAGCTGCGGGGGCAGGGTCAGGTCCTGCTCCTTTTCGTCCAGAGCCAGCACGGGCAGCAGATCCAGGACCATGCGCGTGCCCTTGCCCACCTGGCTGTGCAACTCCACACGCCCCCCCATTTCTTCCACGATCTTTTTGGTCATGGGCAGGCCCAGACCGGCGCCCTGCTCCTTGGTGCTGAAAAAGGGGTTGAAGACCTTCTCGCGCAGCTCCCGGGGGATGCCCTGGCCCGTGTCTTCCAGCTCGAGCCGGACGCGGTTGGCCCTCATGGCCGTGCGCAGGGTCATGACCCCGCCCTTGGGCATGGCTTCCATGGCGTTCTTGATCATGTTGATGAGGCACTGCTTGAGCAGCTCGGTGTCGCCCTTGACCCGGGCAATGCTGGGGGCGAGTTCCAGCCGCACCTGGATGCCCTTGTCCTCGCAGCCCAGGCTCATGAGCTCCATGGTCTCCGCCGCCACCTGGTTGATGTCCACCACGGTCTTCTGCGCATCCGTGGGGCGGGCGAAGTTGAGGATGCTCTTGAGAATCTTGTCCAGCCGCTTGGACTCCTCGAGGATGATGGAGACCTTCTCCCGGGCGGTCTCGTCCAGGGAGGAGGCCCGCAACAGAGAGTTGGCGAACCCGCCGATGGCGAAGAGCGGGTTGCGGATCTCGTGGGCGATATAGGTCGCCAGCTCGCCGATGGCCGCCATCTTCTCGGACTGCTGGAGCCGCAGCTCCATGTTGGTGCGGTTGGTGATGTCGCGACGAATCTCCATGATGTGGGTGAGGGTGCGCTGTGCATCGAAAAGTGGGTAGGTATAGACGCGAAAATAGCGCATGCGGCCGCTGTCGTCCACGTAGCTGTGCACCTGCTCGGACTTGCGCCCGGTGCGGCGGGTGGCCTTGAAGGGGCAGACGCCGTCCATGTGCTCGCAGCAGAAATCACGCCCCTCCACTTCCCAGCAGGACAAGCCCTCGATCTGCTCCCGAGTGAGGCCCTTGCGCTCGTAGACGTTGCGGTTCATGTCCACGATGACGCCGTTGGTGTCCAGGAGGATGATGTCCTCCTCCACCTCCTCGAAGATGGTGCGGAACAGGGAGTTGGCGTACTGCAGGTCCGTGGCGCAGGTGCGGCTGTGGGCCGTGTCCCTGAGCAGCTCGAGAAACAACCGCGCGGCCTGGTCGCTGATACACGGGGGGGCGCAGACACTCTCCTGCCCCGGCAGGGGCGGGACCGTGGGCCCCAGGGCGATGACCAGCTGCAGGTCGGGCTGGGCGGCCAAGAGCTCGGCCATGCTGCCGTAAGTCGCGGGCGCGGGGTCGGGCCAGCGGGGTTGCGCCTCGCCCTGGAGCCAGACGGCGGTGAGCCGCAGCCAGGGCATGTGCTCCCGCAGGGTTCTGGTGGAGAGGATGTCCAGATAGGGCTGGAGCGCAGGGGCGGGACCGGCGAGGGCAATGGTGAAATCGCGGTCCAGTGGCTCGAGGGGGGCGGGCTTGTCTGCAGCTGGCATGGGCGATCCTCACCCCGGTGGAGGTTGGAGAGCGGGCGGCAGCCTTGGGCGTAGGCGCACTCCCGACACCGGGGCAGTCAAGAGTATCCGAAAACCACCCCCGGGGGAAGAGCTATCCGCCGGTCCTGGCAATGGATTGCAAAAAAGCCGGCTTTTCGCGAGAAAAATGTTGTCTGCTGACAAAAAGCCTGATAGCCTGCACCACTCTGCCGTATAGGTGGAAGACAAAGAACGTCCCGGGTTTGGAGGTAACCATGGAATCATCAACCAACGATGAACTTTCGACTATGCATGACAACGATCTGAGTTTCGCTTCGGCACTGGAAGACTATCTCAATCCCGATTTCGGCGATCTCGAGGAAGGCACCATTGTCCGCGGCGAAGTGGTCAAGGTGGGCGGCGACCACATCCTCGTGGATGTGAACTTCAAGTCCGAAGGCCAGATCCCCGCCAACGAATTCAAGGATGTCGAGGGCAAGCTCACCGTGAAGGTGGGCGACGTCATCGACGTTTACGTGCAGCGCAAGGACGAGGTGGAAGGGACCATCATCCTGTCCCGCGAGAAGGCCAAGCGTATGCAGCTCTTCGACAAGCTCGAAGAGGTGCAGGAAAAGGACAGCGTGATCCAGGGCCGCATCGTGCGGCGCATCAAGGGCGGCTACACCGTGGACCTGGGCGGGCTGGAAGCCTTCCTGCCCGGCTCGCACGTGGACCTGCGCCCCGTGCCGGACATGGACGCCCTGGTGGGCGAGGAGTTCGACTTCCGCGTCCTGAAGATCAACCGCCGCCGCTCCAACGTCATCGTGTCGCGCCGCGTGCTGCTCGAGGAAGAGCGCGAGGCCAAGCGCAGCGAACTGCTGAGCACCCTCGAAGAGGGGCAGGTGGTCACGGGCAAGGTCAAGAACATCACCGAGTACGGCGTGTTCGTGGACCTGGGCGGCCTGGACGGTCTGCTGCACATCACGGACATGTCCTGGAAGCGCGTGAAGCACCCCAAGGAAATGGTCAAGTTGGGCCAGGAGATCACCCTCAAGGTGCTGCACTTCGACAAGGAGAGCAAGAAAGTCTCCCTGGGCATGAAGCAACTGGTGCCCGATCCCTGGGAGAACATCAGCGCCAAGTACCCCGAGGGCGTGCGCATCATGGGCAAGGTCACCAACCTGGTGGACTACGGCGCCTTCGTGGAGCTGGAGCCCGGCGTGGAAGGCCTGGTGCACATCTCCGAGATGTCCTGGACCCGCAAGCTGCGCCATCCTTCCCAGATGGTGCGCGTGGGCGAGGAAGTGGAGGTCATGATCCTGGGCGTGGACCAGGACAAGAAGCGCATCTCCCTGGGCATGAAGCAGATCCGCCCCAACCCCTGGGATGTGGTGGCCGAGAAGTACCCCGAAGGCACCATCCTGGAAGGCACCATCAAGAACATCACCGAGTTCGGGCTGTTCATCGGCATCGAGGACGGCATCGACGGCCTGATCCACGTGTCCGACATCTCCTGGACCAAGAAGATCCGCCACCCCGAAGAACTCTTAAAGGTGGGCGACACGGTGCAGGCCAAGGTGCTCACCGTGGACAAGGAAAGCGAGAAGTTCACCCTGGGCGTGAAGCAGCTCACCGAAGACCCCTGGAACCAGGTGCCCGACCGCTACCCCGTGGGCAGCATGGTCAGCGGCCTGGTGACCAACATCACCGACTTCGGCCTCTTCGTCGAGGTTGAGGAAGGCATCGAGGGGCTGGTGCACGTCTCCGAGATCAGCAGCAAGAAGATCAAGAGCCCTGCCGAACTCTTCAAAGAGGGCGTGACCATCCAGGCCAAGGTCATTCACGTCAGCGCCGAAGAACGCCGCCTGGGCCTCTCCATCAAGCAGCTCAAGGAAGAAGAGGAGCGCAAGCAGCCCAAGGAACTGCGCACCGTCAGCTCTTCCGGCGAGGGCGGCCAGACCCTGGGCGACCTCCTGAAGCAGAAGTTCGAAGAAGAAGAGAACAACAGCTAGTCCGCATGCCGCGCAGGGCGCTCCGATGTCCTGCGCGGCTTTTCATCCGCCTGTGCTTTCCAAGCAGGGGCCAACCGGCAACGCCCCCTGTGCCGCGCTGCAGCAACAGGACCCCCTATGGATGCGCCTCGCGACACGAAGCTCACCTTCAGCCAGCGGCACCCCTTCCTGTTCGGCTTCACCCTCATCCTCGTGGCCATGGTCCTCTTTTTCGGGTTCATGGCCCTGGTGCGTTTCACCCTCTTCGACCACAAGAAAAGCGGCTCCGTGTTCACCAGTCAGGCCTTCGGACTGGTGCGCATCGAGGGCTTGATCCTGGACTCGCGCCCCGTCACCGCCTTCCTGCGTGAACTCAAGGACAACAAGCGCGTCAAGGGCGTGATCCTGCGCATCGACTCCCCCGGCGGGGGCGTCAGCGCCTCCCAGGAGATCCACCGCGCGGTGCAGGACCTGGCCAAGACCAAGCCCGTGGTGGCTTCCATGGGCTCCGTGGCCGCGTCCGGCGGCTACTACGTGGCCAGCTCCGCCACCGCCATCCTGGCCAATCCCGGCACCATCACCGGCAGCATCGGCGTGAAGATGGAGCTCTCCAACCTCATGGGGCTGCTGGACACCCTGGGCATCAACAACGAAAGCATCGTCAGCGGCAAGCTCAAGGACGCCGGGTCGCCCTACCGCGAACTCACCCGCGAGGAGCGCGCCTACTTCCAGGGGCTGGTGGCCGACCTCTTCGACCAGTTCGTCACCGACGTGGCGGCGGGGCGCAAGCTCACCCCGGAAAAGATCAAGCAGATCGCCGACGGCCGGGTGCTCACCGGGCGCCAGGCCCAGGTGGAAGGCCTGGTGGACGGCCTGGGGGGGCTGGAAGACGCCGAAAAGCTGCTCAAGAAACTCTGCAGCATCCCGGACGCCGAAGACGTGCCTTGGGTCGAAGGCCCCGTGGAAGAACGCAAACTCCTCGATATCCTGCTCTCCAGCCTCACGCGCATCAACCTGAGCGCGGCCTACCAGTTCCGCGGCCCCCACTGGCTTGCGGTTTACTAGAACCTGTTTCTCAATAGGTAGTTAACGGGCTAGTGCGAGGGGGAAACCCTTTCGAGCATCTTGCCGCTGGAAGCGGCGAGATGCTCTTATGCATTTTCCTTAAACAGTTGGAAATTGTTTCAAGAGGGAGCCTTGTTTCAAGGCGAAAATGCGCTGGAATTAAAGATGCAATTGAAAATCTTTGGGGAGGGGGTTCGGGGGAACCCCTTTCTATAGAAAGGGGTTCCCCCGATACTTTCAATATCTCCCTGATAGAGCGGCCTCAATGCGCCTCGGCCCAGGTCCGGCCGTGCCCCCAATCCACTTTGAGCGGGGTGCGGAAGCTCTTGGGGTCCACCACCCCGGCCATGATGGCGGCCAGGTGTTTCCCGGCCTTTTGCGCCTGGCGGGCCGGGACCTCGAGCACCAGTTCGTCGTGCACCTGCAGGATGAGGCGGGCCTCCAGCTGCTGCAGGACCTCGTCCCGGTCCGCGCGGATCATGGCGGCCTTGATGATGTCCGCCGCGCTGCCCTGGATCACGGTGTTCACGGCCTGGCGGCGGGCCTGGGCCTGGAGCATGGCGTTGCGCGAGCCGATGTCCGGCAGGTAGCGCCGCCGCCCCGCCAGGGTGCTCACGTAGCCCTGCTCCTTGGCCGTTTCCACCACCTGCTCGTAGAAGGTCTTGAGGGCCTGCAGGCGGCTGAAGTACCGCTCGATGAAGGCCTTGGCCTCCTTGAGGGGGATGCCCAGGTCCTGCCCCAGCTTCTGGGCGCCCATGCCGTAGATCAGGCCGAAATTGATGGTCTTGGCGCTGCGGCGCTCGTCCGGGGTCACGGCGTCCTGGGACTTGTCGAAGAGCAGGGCCGCGGTGCGGCTGTGGATGTCCTCGCCTGCGGCAAAGGCCTCCAGCAGGGTGGGATCCTGGGAGCAGTGGGCCAGCACCCGCAGCTCGATCTGGGAGTAGTCCGCGGCCACCAGCTCGCAGCCCTCGGCCGCGCAGAAGCAGCCGCGCATGCGCCGGCCCTGCGGCCCGCGAATGGGGATGTTCTGCAGATTGGGGCTGCTGGAGGAGAGTCGCCCCGTGGCCGTGGCCAGCTGGTTGAAGGTGGTGTGCAGACGATTCTGTGCATCCACCAGCCGGGGCAGGGGCTCCAGGTAGGTGGAGCGCAGCTTCTCCAGCTTGCGGAACTCCATGAGCCGCTCGATGATGGGGTGGCGTCCCGCAAGTTTTTCCAGGGCAGCCTGGGAGGTGGAGGCGCTGCCGCCCGGTGTCTTGCCCGCGGGCTTGAGCTGCAGGGTCTCGAAAAGCACCTGCCCCAGCTGCTGGCTGGAGCGGATGTTGAACGGCCCCCCGGCAGCGGCGTAGATCTCCCCGGTCAGGGCCTCGATGTCCCGCTGCACCTCCCGCAGGAACGCGGCAAAGGCCTCCTGGTCAATGCGGATCCCGGCCTCCTCCATGTGCGCCAGCACCGGAATGAGAGGCGTTTCCAGCTCGCGCAACAGCTTGCCCAGCTCCACCTCGGCCAGGCGGCGCGAGAGCTCCTGCCCCACGGCCAAGGCGCGGCAGCCCGGGTTCTGGGCATGTGCCGCCACCGGGAACCGCTGCTGCAGGTGCTCGAACCCGTAATCGCGCTCCTCGGGGTTCAGCAGATAGGCCGCCAGCCCCAGGTCGAACCAGAGGCCCAGGGGCAGTTCGCTCCAATACGGAGCAGCCCGGAGCAGCGCCTTGACGTCCGGCGCGTACACGGACCGGGCTTCGGCCAGGGCCTTGGGCAGAGCGGCCAGGGGCTCCATGCACAGAAATTCCCGGTCGGCCAGGGCCACCAGCACGCAACCCATGCGCGCGGGCACCAGCCCCACCTCTTGCCCCTTGACCAGGGCGGCCAGGTCTTCCCACGGGGGGGCGATCTCGGTCTGCAGTGGCGCCCCTGCTCCTCCTGCTTCTGCCGACACCTCGCCCGCAACCCCGCCCGCAGCCTCGCCCGAGTCCGTGCCCGGCGCAGCACCCGGCACCTCAGGGGCCGGAGCCTCCGGCGCAGGTTCCGGGGCAGGCTCGGCGGCTCGCTCCCCTTGCCTGGCAGGGGGCGCGACAGGGGGGGCGTCGGGCAGCCCCAGGCCCACGGGTTCGGTCTCGGGGGGCAGCTCCTTGAGCAGAGAGCGGAACTCGAATTCCTCAAAAAAGGCCGCCAGGGCCTGACGCTGCAAGGGGCGCCGCCGCAGCGCCGCCGTGTCCAGGTCCGCCCCCGCCTCTTGCCGCAGGGCCGTGAGCTGCCGGTAGAGGGGCAGTTCGGCCAGCACCGGGTCGAACTTCTTGCGCTCCGCCGGGGTCAGGCGGCCGGGGTCCGCCACGATCTCGTGCACGGAGCGGTAGCGCTCGAAAATCTTGGCCGCACCCTTGGGCCCCACCCCGGGCACGCCGGGGATGTTGTCGCTGCTGTCGCCGATCACGGCCTGGAAATCCGGCCACTGCTCCGGCTCCAACCCGGTTTCGGCGCGGAAACTCGCCAGGGTGTGCAGGCTCTCCTTCTTGGCCATGGGGTCCCAGAGCACCACCCGCTCGTCCAGGCACTGGCGCAGGTCCTTGTCCGCCCCCACGATGACCACGGGCCGCTCGGCCTTGCAGCGGGCCGCCAGACCGGCGATGAGGTCGTCGGCCTCCTCGCCGTCGGAGACCCGCACCGTGAAGCCCAGGAGCTCCACGGCCCGGCGGATGGGCTCCAGCTGGGCGATGAGCGGTTCCGGGGTGGCGGTGCGCTGCGCCTTGTAAGGGGCGTAGAGCCCATGGCGAAAGGTCGGCCCCCTGCCGTCCAGGAAAAAGCCCAGGTGACGCGGGTGCTCCTCGCGGATGAGCTTGAGCAGCAGCCGCAGCACGATATACAGGGCATTGGTGGGAAAGCCGTCCGAGCGCTTGAGGTCCGGATAGGCGTAGAAGGAGCGGTAGACGTAGGCGGTGCCGTCCACGAGAAAGACGGGCTCGCTGCCGAAACCGAG
>CAZNSV010000126.1:0-8270 GCA_964575775.1 uncultured Desulfovibrionaceae bacterium | reverse complement strand
CCACGGACGAACTCCCGCTGCCGCCGAGGTGTTCCCCGCGCGCGGCGGCCCTGTGCGGAGCGGCAGCTCGTGCCGCCCCCGCTCCTGGTGCCCGGTCCTGGCAGCGAAGGCCGCCGGAGCAGAGCGCTTTCACCCTATTCATACGGCATGCCCAGGGCTTTGCAACCCCCCGAGGCGCTGAACCCGGCGTTGACAGGTTCTCATGCCTGGTGCAGGAAATGAGGGTGAGCGGTCTCAGGTGCTTTGCGTCGTTCAGACTCTGGCTCTGGTTTCACGTCGCGACGCCTGCCGCCTCAGGGGGAGGACATGCGCATACTGGTTGTGGAAGACACCAAGGTGTTCGCCAACATGCTGCAGCGCCGCATCACGGCGGAGCTGGGCTGCGAGGTGCTGGTGGCCGAGAGCTACGCCGCGGCCAAGGCCCTGATCGAGACACCGGGCAGCGACTTTGCCGCCGCCCTGCTGGACCTGACCCTGGAGGACTCCTTCGAGGGGGAGATCGTGGACCTGGTGGCGCCCCGGATCCCCGCCATCGTGCTCACGGGCAACGTCACCGACGACATGCGCGACTTCATCTGGTCCAAGGGCATCGTGGACTACGTGACCAAGGACAGCCCGGAGAGCATCGCCTACGCCATCAAGATGCTGGACCGGCTGCGCAAGAACCGGGACATCCGCGTGCTGGTGGTGGACGACTCCGGCACCATGCGCAAGCAGCAGCAGGCCCTGCTGGAGACGCACCGCTTCCAGGTGCTCACGGCCAAGGACGGCTACCAGGCCCTGGAGCGCCTGGAGCAGCACCCGGACATCCGGCTGGTGCTCACGGACTACAACATGCCGGGCCTGGACGGCTTCGCCCTGGTGCGCGAGATCCGCAGGCGTTACGACAAGAACCGGTTGGCCATCATTGGCCTGTCCGCCGAGGGCAACCGGCTCATGTCCGCCAAGTTCATCAAGGGCGGGGCCAACGACTTCCTGAACAAGCCCTTCATCAGCGAAGAGTTCTACTGCCGCGTCAACCACACCCTGGAAATGCTGGAGAACATCGCGGTCATCGAGGAACTCTCCAACCGCGACCCCCTGACCGGGCTTTCCAACCGTCGTCATTTCTTCACCAGCGCCCACAGTCTGGAGGCCAGGGCCCGCAAGACCGGGCGCCCCCTGGTCTGTGCCATGCTGGACATCGACCACTTCAAGCACATCAACGACACCACCGGGCACGACGTGGGCGACCTGGTGCTCAAGGAACTGGCCGCCCTGCTGCGCGAGGTGTTCGGCGAGCACGGCGTGGTGGCGCGGTTCGGGGGCGAGGAATTCTGCGTGCTGCTGGGGCAGACGCCCCTACCCCTGGCCGTGCAGCTCTGCGAGGAGTTGCGGCAGCGGGTACAGTCCTGTCGCATAGCCTCTGCCAGCGGACCGGTACACTTCACCGTGAGCGTGGGCTGCAGCGCCCAACCGGCCGAAACCCTGCAGCAGCGCATCACCCAGGCGGACGCCCTGCTCTACGAGGCCAAGAACGCGGGCAGAAACCGCGTGCTTTTTCGTGAATAATCCCATAGGATGGATCAAGTAACAGTACTGCCCTCACCCCGCGGACGGTAGTGGCCCCGCTCCCTAACGGAGCGCTTGGAACCGGCAATGACCTGCGCTGCCGACTGGAGCGGAAGCGGCACAACACTTCGATACGCCATGCCCAACAAATTCACAGCCCTCACCGCGGAGCAGCAGCTCCTCCCCCGCCTGGACGTCATGGTGGGCGACCTGGCCCTGGTGGAACCCCAAGGTGTCGGGGAGCGCTTCAAGACGAGCTTCATCGGCTGGGAGCCGGGGCGCTACATCATCCTGCGCCTGCCCAGCCGCCTGGAACTGCGGGACTACCTCTACGCGGGCAAGCTGGTCATCGTGCGCTACCTGAGCTGCGCCGGGGACGTGAGCGGCTTCGAGAGCGAAATCCAGGGCGTGAACTACAAGCCCCAGCACCTCTTCTTCATCAACTACCCCCAGAAGGTCGAAGTCTTCCGTCTGCGCAAGGAAAGTCGGGTGGACTGCTTTCTCCCGGCCACCCTGCTCATTGCCGACGACCTGCACCTCCCGGCCCACATCGTGAACATTTCCAAGAGCGGCTGCCGCATCGGACTCACGCGGGAGCAGTTGCACGGGCATACCTTCAATCCCGACGACATGTTCCTCTGCGAGTTTCTTTTTCTGGGGCAGCCCCCGCCCCCGCAAGGCTTCTTGGCAACCGTGCGCACCCTGACCGAGGACGGGGACAAGCTCTTTCTAGGTGTGGAATTCCGCCAGGTTTCCGAGGACATGCGCCGACAGATCGAAACCTATGTTCAGGATGTGACAGAATACCTTGGGGGCAGTTGCGCGCCGCGGACCTGACCCAACAGGACTGCGGGGCAGGTGCGGCTCGAGTTCGTTGCCCTTGGAATTTGGAAACGCTTCTGCATTCCCCTGAAACAATTTCCTATTGCTTCAGAAGGGAGCCTTGAGGCAAGGCGAAAGCATGCTAGGCGCTGCCAGACCGCTCCGAGGCGGCCAAGGCGATCCTGTCCGTGGTGGAAAGCCAGGCCTCCACGCGGTTGCGCCCCTTGTCCTTGGCCCGGTAGAGGGCGTCGTCGCTCTGCTTGATGAGGGCGTCCAGGCTGGTCATGCCGGTGGTCAGGCGGGCCACTCCGGCGCTCACCGTGAAGCGCAGCTCGCGCCCCTCGATCATGATCCGCAGGTTCTCCACCCGGCAACGGATGCGCTCGGCCACGCGGCGGGCGCCGTCGAGCCCGGTTTCCGGGAGCATGATCAGGAACTCCTCCCCCCCGAACCTGGCGACGAGGTCCGTGCCGCGCAGTTCGTGGCGGACCTCGTCCACGAAGACCCTGAGGGCCTTGTCTCCCGCTTCGTGCCCCCACTGGTCGTTGATCTGCTTGAAGTGGTCGAGGTCGAACATGACCAGGGCCAACTCGCGCCCATAGCGCCGGGAGCGCTCCAGCTCCTGGGTCGCCAGTTCCATGAAGCGCCGCCGGTTGGCCGCGCCGGTGAGCTCGTCGGTGTTGGCCAGCTCCACCAGCCGCTCTTCGGTGCGCTTGCGCTGGGTTGCGTCGCGCACGCTGGCCACGGCGCACCACTGCCCCCCGTGGTGAAAGGAGGTCACCGCCACTTCCACCGGGAACACGGACCCGTCCTTGCGTCGGGCCAGGTAGTCCATGGTTTGGCCGATCACCTGGCCCTCCCCGCTCACGGAAAACTGGCGCAGGCCGACCTCCGCCCTGCGGCGGTCTTTCGTCTCGGCCACCAGTTCGTGCACCCCGCGCCCCAGGGCTTCCTGGGAGGTGTAGCCGAACATGCGTTCCGCACCCTTGCTCCAGAAGGAAATCTTGCCGTAACCATCGGTCATGATCATGGCGTCCATGGAGGCATCGCTCATGGCCCGCAGGGCTTCCTCACTTTCGCGCAGGGCCTCTTCCACCTGCTGGCGCACGGCAATTTCACGGCGCAGTTCGGCGTTGAGACTGGAAAGCTCCGCCGTGCGCATTCTGACAGCCCGTTTCAGCCGCGCGCTAAAGAAGGCCAACCAGGCGCTGAGCAGCAGCACCACGATGAGCGCGCCCCCGCCCCACTGCAGGACACGCAGGGCCGTTGCGTTGAAATCCGGCGGCCTGAACTGAAACCCTTCGAGTGAGTAATCGGCAGTGGCCATGCCCAGGGCCTCGTAGCTTTTCGCCATGTGCTGCCACCGACCGGGATTCATGTGCCCCACCTGGACCAGGTCCGGCAACACCAGCTGGCGCAGGGTGGCTGCTTCGTAGAGCAGGTGCTCCCTGGACTTGCCGGAGCCGTAGCGGGTCAGGATCAGGTCCACCACCTCTTCCGGGTGCTGCAGGGCGTACTCCCAGCCCTTGAGGCTGGCCTGCAGAAAAGCCTGCACCAATTCGGGCCGCTTGTCGGCCAGCTGCCTGGTGGTGAAGAGGCAGTCACCGTAGAAATCCACCCCGTAACTGCGGGGCTCCATGATGCTGTAAGGGATGTCCCGTTGCTTCAGAAAAAACGGGGTGTTGGTGACGTAGGCCGCGGTGGCGTCGATGCGCCCCTCCATGAGTTCGGCCATGTCCCAATTGAGCTCCGGCAGGATCAGCTGCTCCCGGGCCACGCCTTCGTTGAGCAGCATGGCCAGGAGATCGGGTTGTCCAGACGGGGCCATGATCACCCGCTTGCCGATCAGATCATGGGGGCTGAAGATGCCCTGCTCCCGGAGGCTCAGAATGACATTGGCCGAATGCTGCATGATGGCGGCCAGAGCCACCACGGGGGCGCCCTGCATCCGCCGCAACAACAGCTCCGAGCCAGCGGTGCCGAAATCGGCGCGCCCCTGCAGCACGGAGTCGATGTAGTTCAGCCCGGGCTCGTATTCCCTGAGCTCAACCTCCAGCCCGGCAGCATGGTAATAACCTTTGGCAATGGCGGCGTAGTACCCGGCGAACTGGAACTGGTGGTACCATTTAAGCTGCAGGCTGACCCGCGCGAGGTTGTGTCCCTCGTCGCCGACAGCAGGGGGCGCAGGAGCGGCGAGCCAACAGACCACGAGCAGCAGCACCGCGCGCGTGAGGGAGCGCAGACAACGAGGCCCGAGTGCCCTGGGAGAGTTGGAATCAATACTGAATAGCATTGCACAGTTGCAGCCATGTGAGAGCCCGGCCTGAGCACTCCGGGTGCAATCCTCGCGGGAGGTTAAGCCCGAATCGCGAATGGTTGTCAACCGAAATAACCTCAGTGACCGCAAGGTCACTTGCAGCTTGGAGCGCTGTGTCCGGCTAGACAGCGCAGCGTTCCCAGGCGCGCGGACCCGGCAGGGTTGCCAGGACAGCCTTGCAGCTCAGGATAAAAGCCCGGCGGCGTAGCGTTGGGCCGCGGCCACGAAGCGCGAAGCCCACTCGGGCACGCCCAGGGCGTGGATGTGGGTGTAGGCGGCAAAGGTGTTCTTGTGGATCAGGCCGTCGAATCCGGCCAGGATACCCTGCCCCCTGCTCATTTTCAGGCCGAAGGTGAGCTCGGCGCCGTCGGCGGCCACGGCGCGGGAGTAGTGGAACTCGTGCCCGCGAAACTGGAACCCCTTGGGGTAGAAGGGGGTGGGGTGATCAACCAGCGCCTCCACGTAGCCCAGACCTTCGGGCTTGGGCTGCATGTCCATGCGCACCGGGAAGACCCCGGCCATGGGATAGCGGTTGCCCTCCACCACCAGACTCTCGCAGAGGTACATGAGCCCGCCGCATTCGGCATAGACGGGCATGCCCATCTCCACCAGCTGCCGCACCCGCTGGCGGCACCTGGTATTCCGGGCCAAGGCCTCGGCATGGAGCTCGGGATAGCCCCCCCCGAGATACAGGCCGGAGATTTCGGGCCAAGGCGCGTCGTCGAGCAGGCTCAGCTCGTGGATGATCGCACCGGCGCGGCGCAGGGCTTCGAGGTTCTCCTGATAGTAGAACCAGAAGGCTTCGTCCCGGATGACGCCGAGCTCGACCTGCGGCGTATCCGGCTCGGCCGCTGCGTGAGCCCACAAGGAGCGGGCCAGTTCCAGGGCCTCTGGCTCCGGGGGGGCGCTGTTGGCCAGGGAAAAGATGGCGTCCAGGTCGCAGTGCAGCTCCAGCAGATCGGCCAGGGCCTCCAGGGTGGCGTCCTGGTCGCACTCGTGCCCCCCAACGAGCCCCATATGGCGCTCCTGAATGGGTGTGGGTGTCTTGGGCAGACAGCCGAGTACCGGCACACCGGTGTGCTGGGTGATGCACTCGCGCAACATGTCGCGGTGCCGGGCCCCGGCCACGCGGTTGCAGATGACCCCGGCCAGGGAGAAGCCGGGCTCGAAATCGCGGCAGCCGGCCACGATGGCCGCAGCGGTGCGGGTCATCTTGGTGCAGTCCATGACCAGGAGCACGGGCGTTTTGAGCAACCGAGCCAGGGCGGCAGTGGAGCAGGAGCCCTGCAGGTCCTTGCCGTCGAAGAGCCCGCGGTTGCCCTCGATGAGACAGAGGTGGGAGTTGGCGGCGCGGTGCCAGAAGAGCGCGCGCAGGGTCTCTTCGGGCATGAGAAAAGGGTCCAGGTTCGAGGCCTGACTCCTGGCGGCCAAGGCCAGCCAGGCGGCATCGATGTAATCCGGACCCTTTTTGAAAGGTGTCACCTTGCGGCCTTTGCGAGCCCAGGCCCGGGCGAGACCGAGGGAGACGGTGGTTTTTCCGGCTCCTCCGCTCAAGCCGGCAATGATCAGGCGCGGCCGATGCATGGATGACACTTTACCGGTGGGACAGAGCCCGTCCGGTGGGAACAGCTGCCTGTTCCTAGCCTTCTTCCTGCTTGCCGGCGCCGGTCAGGCCGTACATGGTGGTGCTGCCGCTGGACCAGAACTCCAGCTTGCCTTCCTGAACCAAGGCGGTGAGCACCTTCTTCACGTCACGGGGCTTCATGTCCGGCAGAGCCTTGGTGAAGTCGTTGAAGTAGAATTTGGTTTTGCCCTTCTTGGCATCCAAAAACTCCATGATCGTCTTTTTCGCCTCTTCCATGGGATCGCCTCTTTTGTTTCACCGGAGTGCGGACCAGGATGGTCCGCACTCCGGAAGGGTTGCTTGAGAGCGTCTTATTTCACGTGGTCGGTCCACTTGAACTGCGTGGACTGGCGCCAGGTGTAGTAGGCGTGATCGCGGAAGTCGTCGATGCAGTGATGGCTGAACTCGAGGCCGGTCACTTCATAGAACTTTTCCCAACCGATGCGCTCGGCCCAGTCGCCGATCCGCTCGTACTTCATGGCGTTGGCGGACCAGGCATTGACGATCTGACGGATGGTGTCGGTCAGGGTCTTCCAGCGCGGGGGCTCGTTGGGGATGAAGGCCACCACGACCTTGGACAGCTTGGGCGCGGAGATGCGGTTGGAGACCTTGCCGCCGATCATGATCACGCAGCCGTCCGCTTCGCCGTCGGCCAGCGGCAGGGCCGGGCACATGGTGTAGCAGTTGCCGCAGTACATGCACCGGTCGATCTTCACGTCAACGCTGTTGACCTTCTGGCCGTTGACTTCGACCTTGATCGGCTTGATGGCGCCCAGGGGGCAGGCGGCCACGGCCAGGGGGATTTCGCACAGGTTGTCCAGGTGCTCATGGTCGATGCGCGGGGGCTTGCGGTGAATGCCCACGATACCGATGTCGGAGGCGTGCACGGCGCCGCACATGTTCAGACAGCAGGCCAGGGCCACGCGGCAGATGGCGGGCAGCTTCATGGTGCTGAACTCTTCGAAGAGTTCGTCCATGATGGCCTTCACCGGACCGGAGGCGTCCATGGCGGGGGTGTGGCAGTGCACCCAGCCCTGGGTGTGCACCACGTTGGAGATGGAGGCACCGGTGCCGCCGATGGGGAACTTGTAGCTGCCGCCGGCGAACTTGCGGGACTGGAGGTCGGCCTTCAGACCGGCCAGCTTGCTCTCGTCGTCCACCATGAATTCCACGTTGTTACGCGTGGTGAAGCGCAGGTGGCCGCCGCAGTGCTTGTCGGCGATTTCGCACATTTCGCGAATCAGGGTAATGGACATGAGGCGGGCGGCGCCCACGCGCACGGTGAAGACCTTGTCGCCGCTCTCGGCCACGTGCACCAGCACGCCGGGCTCGAGGATTTCATGGTAAGCCCATTTGCCCTTGTTGGCCTTGATGACCGGGGGGTAGAACTGCTCGTAGTGCTGGGGGCCGATGTCGGTGATCCGATTTTCCATCGGCTTATCGGGATTGTACCCGGAAGAAATGAAAGCCATGTTGTTGTCCTCCAGTCTGCTTAGCGTTGATGGCGTTGGCGGTAAGAGACGATGTCGGTGGTGAAGCCGTTGGGCACTTCCTCTTCCTTGAAGAAGATGTACGGGTTGGAGCGGGGCTCGGACACGTGCTGGGGCACGGCGTCGATCCCGACAACCTCGAGCACCTTCTGGAAGCCCATGCGGCGCATGGTCTCACCCAGACGCTCACGGTTCTTACCTTCTTCCATCCACCAGTCCCAAATGTTCTCGACAACTTCCTTGACTTCGTCAAAGGGGTTTTCCACGGGCACGAAGGGCACCACCAGGCTGCCCAGCTGGGAGCCGTCCAGGATGGGGGCCTTGGCGCCGCACAGGATGCTCGCGCCGCGCTCGTCACCGATCTTCAGGGCGCGGGGCATGGTGTTGATGCAGTGCATGCAGCGCACGCAGTTGCTGTTGTCGATGCTCAGCTTGCTGCCGTCGTAGCTCATGCACTTGGTGGGGC
>CAZNSV010000125.1:0-8377 GCA_964575775.1 uncultured Desulfovibrionaceae bacterium | reverse complement strand
CCCGCCCTGGCTGGCGTATACTCGACCCCATGCAAGAACGCCCACTTCCGCCTCCCTTGCCGGAGAGCAGCGACTCCCCCCTTGAGTCCCCCACCGCCCTCCCGCCCCACCTCGCGGACCTGCGGGCCAGACTCCAGGAAATACCCAGTAAACCTGGTATTTACCTCTACAAGGACGCCAGCGGCAGGATCATCTACGTGGGCAAGGCCAAGCACCTGCGCCGCCGCGTGGCTTCCTACCTGGGCAACCTGCAGCGGCAGACCCCCAAGACCAGGGCCATGCTGGCCCAGGCCCGCAGCATCGACACCCTGTCCACGGCCACGGAGAAGGAGGCGCTGCTCCTGGAAGCCAGTCTCATCAAGAAGCACCGCCCCCGCTACAATATCGTCCTGCGCGACGACAAACAGTACATCCTCTTCCGCCTGGACAAGCAGGTGCCCTTTCCGCGTCTGAGCACCACCCGCAAGGCCCTGCGCGACGGTGCCGCCTACTTCGGCCCCTTCACCTCCGGCCTGGCGGCCAAGGAGACCTGGAAGGCCATTCACAAGACCTTTCCCTTGCGCCGCTGCTCGGACCGCAGTTTCCAGAATCGCGTGCGCCCCTGCCTGTATTACGACCTCAAGCTCTGCCTGGCGCCCTGCGTCCTGCCCGTGCCCCCGGAGGAGTACGCCCGCCTGGTGCGGCGCGTGGAGTTACTCCTCATGGGGCGCTCACACGAGCTCTTGGACCTGCTCAAGGCCGAGATGCTCGCGGCCTCAGAGGCTCTGGAATTCGAGAAAGCCGCCCAGTTGCGGGACCAGTTGCGGGCCGTGGAGCGCACCCTCGAACAGCAGGCGGCCGTGCTGCCCGGTGGCGGGGACATGGACGTGCTGGGTCTGGCCCAGACCCCCGACGGCCTGGCCCTGGGCCTGCTCTTCGTCCGGCAGGGGCGTTTGCTGGACCGCAAGAACTTCTCCTGGTCCGGCCTGACCCTGGAGGACGGCCAGGAGGTCCTGGCCGGATTCCTCGGCCAGTACTACGGCCCGGAGAGCTTCATCCCCGCGCGTATCGTGCTGCCCTGGGCCCTGGATGCCGGAGACGCCGGAGACGCCGGAGACGCCCCCCAAGACCCGACGGACGCCCACGAGGCCGAGGCGATGCAGGCGGTGGCCTCGCACCCGGAGCAGGAGACCACAAACGACGAACTCCCCCTCCAGACCTTGCTGGCCCAGATCCTGACCGAACGCCGGGGGGGGCGGGTGCGCCTGAGCCCACCCAAGTCCGCCGCGGAAAAAAGCCTGGTGACCATGGCCGCGGCCAACGCCCGGGAGGCGGCCCTGGCCGGTGGGCGCAAGCCTCTGCTGGAGAGCCTGGCCCAGGCCCTGCACCTGCCCGCCCCTCCGCAACGCATCGAGGCCGTGGACATCTCGCACCACGGCGGCGAGCAGGTCCGGGCCGGGATGGTGGTCTTCGAGCAGGGCGAACCCAGCAAGGACCAGTTTCGCGCCTACCTCCTGCCCCCGGAAATCACCGGCGGGGACGACTACGCCGCCCTGGCCGCCTGGTTGCTGCGCCGCCTGGAATCCGGCCCCCCCTGGCCCGATCTCCTGCTCATCGACGGTGGGCGGGGGCAGGTGGCCGCCGTGGCCCAGGCCCTGGAGCGGGCCGGTAAGCCCGGCCTCTTCCCCCTGGCCGGCATTGCCAAGGAAAAAATCCGCGCCAGCTCCGGACTGCGGCGCAAGGCCCACGGGCTCCAGGACTCCGTGTTCCTGCCCGGGCGCAAGAACCCCCTGCCCCTCAAACCCGGCTCCCCGGAACTGCTCTTCCTGCAGCACGTGCGCGACACAGTGCACCGCTTCGCCATCGGGCGGCACCGCCAGGCCAAGCGCAAGGCCGCCCTGTCCGGCGAGCTGCTGCGCCTGCCCGGCGTGGGCCCCAAGACCGCCCGACTCCTCTGGGAGCACTTCCCCACCCTGCAGGCCATGACCGAGGCCACGGCGGAAGCCCTGGCCGCCATCCCCGGCCTGGGCGCCAAGAAGGCCGCCCGGCTCTTGGCCCTGCTACAGGGGTTGCGTAGCTAACTGCAACAATTTTCTGGAAAAAGGCGGATGCAAGGGTCAAATCCACGGCCCGCACACTTTACGCCGCCCCCTGCCTTGCCCTATTGCAAGGGGCATGTCCGCCCGCAAACGCAAACCACCGCGCCCCACTCCCCCCGAGACCCGCACCGCACCGCCTCCGGCCCAGGCACAGCCGGCGCAACACCCCCCTTCACACCCGGCACAGCCCGGGCGGAGTGGTGGCCTCCCCTTGGCCGCGCTCTGTCTGGTGCTGTTGGGCGTGCTCTGGGCCTACTGGCCCGTTCTGGGGGCGGAGTTCATCAATTTCGACGACAACGCCTACGTGTACGACAATCCCGTGGTGCGCGAAGGGCTCAGCTGGAGCGGCGCGGCCTGGGCCTTCGGCCGGGCCCACGCGTCCAACTACCACCCCCTGACCTGGCTCTCCCACATGCTGGACGTGCAGCTCTTCGGGCTGGATCCGGCCGGGCATCACGCCGTAAACCTGCTCCTGCACCTGGTCAACACCCTGCTGGTCTTCCTGCTGTTGCGCCGCTGGACCGGCCCCTGGCGGGCCCTGGCCGTGGCCGCGCTCTTCGGTCTGCACCCCCTGCACGTGGAGAGCGTGGCCTGGGTGGCGGAGCGCAAGGACGTGCTCAGCGGGCTGTTCTTTCTGCTGACCCTGGGGGCCTACGACCGCTACGTCCGAGCCCCCGGCCCGGGACGCTACGCCCTGGTTTTCGTACTGCTGGCGCTGGGGCTGCTGGCCAAACCCATGCTGGTGACCCTGCCCTGCCTGCTCCTGCTGCTGGACTGGTGGCCGCTGGGGCGGCTCCATCTGCAAGACCCGCGCGGCATCCGCCGCTGTGTGCTGGAAAAACTGCCCCTCTTTGCCTTGGTGGGCGCCAGTATCCTGACCACGCTCTGGGCCCAGGGGGGCGCCGGGGCTCTGGCCGGTCTGGACGAACTGCCCCTCGCCCAAAGGCTGGCCAACGTGCCGGTGGCCTACGCAATCTATCTCTGGAAAACGCTCTGGCCCGCGCAGGTGGGGCTCTTTCACCCCTTCCTGCCCGTGCCCCTGTGGCAGAGCCTGAGCGCCACGGGGCTGCTCCTGCTCCTGAGCCTGGCCCTGCTGCGGTTGCGCGCGACCTGTCCGGGCGCTCTCACCGGCTGGTTCTGGTTCCTGGGGCTGCTGGTGCCGGTGATCGGCTTGGTGCAAGTGGGGGGGCAGGCCTGGGCCGCGCGCTACGTGTACCTGCCCCACCTGGGACTGTTCTGGGGGCTGGCGGAACTGGCCTGCCTGGGGCTGGGCCAGGCGCGGATGCAGCACCTGCGTTCGGTCATGGCGGGAGCCCTGGCAATGATCTGCCTGGCAGCGGCCTGGGGCACGCGGGAGCAGGCCCGGCTCTGGGAGAACAGCGAAACCCTCTACCGGCACAGCCTGGCCGTGAGCGCCCCCAATTATCTGCTGCACTACAACCTGGGGGTGCATCTGAGCGGAAAGGGGCGCTATGCCGAGGCCATGGCGGCCTATGAAGAGGCGCTGCGCATCCAGCCCCGCTACTACAAGGCCATGAACAACCTGGCCTGGCTGCTGGCCACGGCCCCGGAAGGGCTGCTGCCCCATGGGGAGCGGGACGTAAGGCGCGGCGTGGCCCTGGCCCTGCAGGCCCTGGAGACGGCCCAGGCCATGGGGGCGTTGCACCCGGCCCTGCTGGACACCCTGGGGGCGGCCCTGGCAGCGGCGGGAGAATATGAACGGGCGGCGACCACGGCCGGACAGGCCGCGCAGATCGCCCGGGAGGCCGGTCTGGAGGAGTTGGCCCGGGAGTTGGAATCCCGCCTGCCCCTTTATGAGCAAGGGCGGCCGTTCAGGTTGCCGAACCCCTGAACCCCGGGGCTGGGCGCCGATCAGGATCGCGCCTTGCTGCGAGGCGTAACCGCGCTAGTCCTGGTGGGCTTCCGCAAAACTGGGGCCCGTGGCGTAAAGCTCCATGGCCTTGATCAGCGTCGCCTGGTCGGGCTGGGTCTCGCGCACCAGGCTCTCGTAGCGGCTCTGGCCATTGAGGTAGGAGATCAGGGGGCGCAGAACTTCACGCGCCACATCCTGCCCCTTCTTGGTGATGCGCGCGTAGGCGCCCTTCACGGAACGCTTGCGGATCTCGTTCTCGGTCTCGGGCACCACGTAGTCCACCAAACCGTGGGCGG
Organism: uncultured Desulfovibrionaceae bacterium; assembly: GCA_964575775.1. GTDB lineage: Bacteria > Desulfobacterota > Desulfovibrionia > Desulfovibrionales > Desulfovibrionaceae > CAZFCK01. The sequence goes on along the minus strand of CAZNSV010000125.1, from coordinate 4,130 downwards.
CCATTTTCACGAGGTGGCGGTCGATGGTGGTGGTGTCCGCGTTCACGTGCTGGGCCAGGCTCTCCACGGTCTGGGAGCAAATCTGGCTGAGCCGCTCCACCATGGTGATGCGGATGCTGTTGGAGAGGGGGCAGCTGTTACGCCCCGTGGCCATGAAGTCCTCGCAATTCACCCCGAGATCCACGCAGCGCCGCAGCAGGAAGCCGGCCGCTGCCTTGATGGTGGTATCGTTGAGTCGGAAGGTGGGGGCCTGCTTGCTGCTGCCGTTGCTGCCCAGGGTGATGGTGTCGTGCTGGAGGATATCACGGAGGGAGCGCTGACAGTATTGGTTGAAGTTGTTGCGGTTCAGGAAGGTGAAGTGCTCCAGAAAGGGGTAGTTCTGGTGCAATCGTTCTTCCATTTCCTTGGGTCGTAGCGGTGCAGTGTCCATGATGCCCCAGAGCAAGAAGGCCTTGGGGAAAGTGTTCAGGGCATGCAGTACGGTGTCGACACTCAAGGGTTGGACAACAAGAGTGGGAGTGGGAGCCTTTCGCTCCGGTGCACGTTTGCGGATCATAACCTTACAAAGGGTTTTACGGCGGCCGGTGCCGCCCAGTACGTGGGGATGGGGGAATCAACAGTCACAAACGGGTCCTGAATACCCGGACTTTCCCGCGGCGTCAAAGGGGAAAAACGAAAAATCAACCCGCCGTCTGATTTTACTGCGGACGAAACCCAGTCGCCGGGTTGCGACGTGTCATGCCGTGCGGGCCATGGCACGCCGCTGCCCCAACGTCGGATCAGAACACGAAATTCAACAGCTGCTTCACTTCCTGCAGGGTCTTGTTGGAAAGCTCGTTGGCCCGGGCCGTGCCCTCTTCCAGAATGGCCCAGAGCCGCTCCGGATTCTCCTCCAGGGCCCTGCGCCGCTCATGGATGGGGCGCAGAAACACCTCCAGACTCTCCAGCAACAGCTTCTTGCAATCCACGCAGCCCCAGCTGGCCGTGGTGCAGCCCTCACGGATCCGGGCCTGCTCCTCGGCAGCGGTCATGAGCACGTGGTAGGGGAACAGGTTGCAGATCTCCGGGTCGCCAGGATCGGACTTGCGCTTGCGGTTGGTGTCCGTGAGCATGCTCATGACCTTGGGCCGGATCTCGTCCAGGCTCTCGCCCAGACCGATGGCATTGCCGTAGCTCTTGCTCATCTTGCGGCCGTCCAAACCGGGGCACTTGGCCGCCGAGGTCAGCATGGCCTGAGGCTCGGGGAATATCTCGCCATAGAGGTAGTTGAACCGACGGGCAATCTCCCGGGTCAGCTCCAGGTGCGGCAGCTGATCCTGCCCCACCGGCACGGCCACGGGCTTGTAGAGCAGGATGTCCACGGCCTGGAGCACCGGATAGCCCAGGAACCCGTAAGTGTTCAGGTCCTTCTCCATCAACTCCTGCTTCAGATCCTTGTAGGTGGGATTGCGCTCCAACCAGCCCAGGGGCGTGATCATGGAGAACAGCAGATGCAGCTCGGCGTGGGTGGTGAGCCGGGACTGCTGGAAAATGGTGCACTTCTGGGGGTCCAGACCCGCGGCCACCCAGTCCTTGACCAACTCGGGCACAAAGCCCTTGATCCGCTGGGGATTGGCATACTCCGTGGTCAGGGCGTGCCAGTCCGCCACAAAGAAAAAGCAGTCGTACTGCTCCTGCAGTTCAATCCAGTTCTTGAGCACCCCGAAATGGTGCCCCAGGTGCAAGGCACCGGTGGGGCGCATGCCCGAGACGATACGCCGGGCGTGCTTGGGCTGCGACTGGGATTCAGAAGACGCTTGGCTCATGATGGCTCCGTTTCAAACACGTGGATTCGTGGGACAACCCGGCGCTGCCGGCCCGCGGAGGAGCCTTACAGCAAAAACGAGCGGATTGCAAAGAAGACGGGCAGAATCACCTGCCCCAACATGCCTGTGGCCAGCAGCAGGATCACGATGATCAGACCGTAGCGCTCCAACTGCATATAAGGCGCGGCCAGGGACACCGGGAGCACCCCCGCCAGGATCTTGCTGCCGTCCAGCGGCGGAATGGGAATGAGGTTGAACAGCCCCAGAATGATGTTCACATCCATGCCGGCCCGGCAGATGAGCGCCAGCGGATAGATGACCGTGGCGGTGAACCTGGACTCCTCGCCCTGCAACTGGGGCAAGAGCGCCCGCAAGATCAGGGAAAACACGATGGCCAAGGCGAAATTTGCGCCGGGTCCGGCCATGGAGACCAGGACCATCCCCTTGCGGGGATTGCGGAAATTGTAGGGATTCACGGGCACGGGCTTGGCCCAGCCAATGATGAAGCCCCCCACGATCGAGGTGAGGATGAACACCAGGCTGCCCATGGGGTCCAGGTGCCGGACCGGGTTGAAGGTCAGGCGCCCGGCCAGCCGGGCCGTGCTGTCGCCCTGCAGGTAGGCCACATAGCCGTGGGCCACTTCGTGGCACACGACACCCAGGAGCAGCGGGACAAGAAAGATGGCGATGCGTTCAACGGCAGCGGCGATTTCAGGCATGCGAAGCGGCTACCATGTCCGCCCCCGCAGGGCAAGGGAATTGAAACAGTCATGGCGCGGCGCCCCCGCGCGTCATCCCGCCTTGCCCCAGCCAGCTCCCGAGTCCAAACAAGACACCTTCATCGAAAAACCGGTCGTGATCATATGGAAATCATCACATCGCCACACTACCGGCACATGCTGATTCCCCGGATTTGCTAGGGGGAATTGCGGTCGGAGACACAATCCTCTGTCCCGCTCCTTAACCCACACAACCAGCTATCTTGGAGGAAAACGGGTATGTCCAATGTATTGCCACGCAGAGAATTCCTGAAACTGGGCATGGCGGCAAGCGCCACACTGGCTGCCGGTGCCTTGCTGCCCAACCTGGCCCGGGCCGATTACCCAAAGGTGACCTTTGACGAATGCCAGAGCCTGACACCGGTGCAGATGGCCGAGGCCTCGGGTGCGGTCAGCGGTGCCTGGGAGGCCATGCAGGACATGGCGCGTTCGATCAAGGACCCCAAGGTGCGCAAGGTCGTCCTGGACCTCTTTGCCAATCCGGCCCCGAGCATCCTGGCGGGCCTGGGAGATGCCGAACGCAAGGAGCAGCACCAGGAACTGACGGCCAAGGGCTACACCAAACAGACGGTGGAGGAATTCCTGCCACCTGCCAAAGACGCTGCGAGCGCCCCGCAGCCTTTCTATGCCGCTCCGGGCAGCGGCTACGGCAGCCACCACTCCTACCCCGGGGGGCTGGTCACGCACACCGCCGTCAACGTCATGGTCTCACTGGCTCTCTACGACGCCTACCGGGACGTATATGATTTTCTCCTGGACAGGGACGTGCTCATCGCCTCGCAGCTCTTGCACGACCTGCACAAACCCTGGGTCTTCCAGTGGCAGGAAGACAAGTCGTCCCGCACGGAACAGTCCCTGGCCGGCACCGGTGAACACCACAGCCTCAGCGTGGCGGAAAGCGTCAAGCGCGGACTCCCGGCCGAGTTGGTGGTGGCCCAGGCCTGTGCCCACAACCACCCCCGCACCCAAGAGGATGAAGCTCAGGTAGTGGGCTGGCTCACGGCAGGGGCAATCATCGCGGGCAAGGATCCGGTGCAATACGGGCTGCTCGGGGCCGACGGTGCGACCCTACCCTTGCCGCGGCGCCAGGAAGGCTTCATCACCCACCTGGGTGACCATGACTGGGTCCTCACCGTACCGGCGGCGCAGTGGCTCATTCCTGTGCTGCAGAAGATCGCCGTGGAGCAGTATGGGCTGAGCGAGGCGGACAGCAAGGGCGCCCCTTTCAATGCCCTGCGCAATTACGTCTTCTCCCAGGCCACCATCATGAATCTGTACCAGGTCCTGGCCCAGCGGGGCGAAGCCGAATTGAGCCGCGTGGTCGTGGGGATTGTGGCTCCTGCCTGATCAAGGGGCAGTCTGGTATGAACGACAGCGCCTCCAGGCTGGGGCAGGGGCGACTGGAACGCAAGCTGACCGGAGTCCCCGTGGTAGGGTGGGTGACGAGCAGAATCCAGGCAGGGCTCACCAACAAAATTGTGGTGAGGCTTAAAAGCAGAACAGCCCGGTTGCGTGAGCAACCGGGCTGTTCGAGAAGGATGCCCTG
>CAZNSV010000124.1:0-8478 GCA_964575775.1 uncultured Desulfovibrionaceae bacterium | reverse complement strand
AAAGGCCGTGGCCCGAGCCGGAAATGCCGGGCCGTATGCCCGTGCACCGCTCTGCGTACCAAATTCCGCCTTGTGGAACAAGGCCTATGTTCGCCTTGGTAATTACATTGAATTAAGGGAGCTTAGCCGGGCTCATCCCCAGGGTGAAACCGCCCCATGGCAGCCGACCCGGCAGCCATGCCGTTCCACGCACGAGACGGATCTGGGGAGGGTTCGGGAAGTGGTCGTTTCTGCACAGGACGGGGGCTGGTTGCCCCTGTGCAGGCTTCAGGAGTGCCCCTGTCGGCTGAGGCTGAGAGCGGCATTGCGCATTCTGGCGCGCAGGCTGAAGCCTTCCAGCCCGTCGCACCACTGGGCGCCGTTGAGGAGGGTTTGCAGGGATTGGTGCAGGGCGCCCTGAAAGGGCATGCCGCCCTCCACTTGCCGCCTGGTCATGGTCTGCAGAATTTCTTCCAGAAGTGGCCGGTCCATGGGCACCTCCCGCGCTCGCTGTGGAACCATGGACCAAGCAATGCAAGTTCCGGACCCAACGCGGCGGCGGGGAGGCCTCACAGCCAAGGGGCGCAGTCCGGGTTCAACCGACCTTTCTGGCCAGGGCGGTCATTTCTTCCAGGCTGGCGTGGTGTCCCTTTTCGCGCAGCAGTTGCTGCACCTGCCAGAGGTGGGTCTCGGTGCAGTGCTCCTCGCAAAGGCACAGGTCCCCCTGTTCAGGCCAGTTGCTGAAGCAGATGGAGGCGGTTTTGTCACAGAACCGGCATTTCATAGTGAGCCCTCGGGGTCTCCCCCCTCAACCCTTGTCCCGCTCCCGGGATTGTTCCTTGGCCATGCGGGCCAGCCATTTGCGCAGCTGCTCCAGATCCTGCTGGTGCAGGCGCTCGGCATCGTCCTGCAGGGTCTGCAAACGCTTGAGCTCCGCCCCCAGTTCCTGGAGCTGTGTTTCCAGCTCCCACAGGCGGGCCCCTGCCACTGACTGATCCAGGGGCGCGACAGGCGCTGGCGTGCGCAACGCCGTCAACGCCTGGGCAATATCTTCCAGGGCCTGGGTCTGGCGCGCAAACAGCAGCTCGAACCGTTGGGCCGCGCCTGCGGGTACCTCTTGGGCACCCGGGGTCGCGGGCGCCATGGGCGCCCCTTGCACGGGGAGGGGCATTTCCGGCACACCGAAACTCTCTTCCAGCTCGCGCTGCACCAGATCCGCGTTCTTGAGACGCCCCATGGCGTCCACGATGCTTTGGAACACGGTCACGGCCTCGGGCAGATAGCGGCGGCGTTTGCCCTCGCCCGCATGGGGCAGAAAGTCCCTGAACCGCTTGCAGTAGAAGCGGGCCGTGGACTCGGGCAGTCCGAAACGCCTGGCCAGATCGGATATGCTGTGCATCGTTGCCTGCAATGCCCTCCGCCGTCGCCCCCCCCCCGCACCCGCAACAGGCGCATTCCTGGCGCGGCTAGCCGGTTGTACGAAAATCACCTGCGCAAGGCAAGATTTTCTAGAGTTATTCTCGATAATATTTCAGGACACGGCGCAGGGGGCTGGAAAGGTACCCCCATGGTTGACAGCGCGTCCACCCTTGTCCAATGTGGGCCTTGCACATCCCAAGCGCCTTTGCGGCACCAACTCATTGCACACGGAACACCCATGACAGCAGGCAGCACCCACAAAACCGGCTTTGTGGCCATGATCGGTCCGGCCAATGCCGGCAAATCCACCATGCTCAACAACTATCTGGGGCAGAAGCTGGCCATTGTCTCCCCCAAACCCCAGACCACGCGCAACCAGATCAACGGCATCCTCAGCCGCTCCGACGCTCAGGTGATCTTCGTGGACACCCCCGGCTTGCACGAGGGGCGGGGTGTCCTGCACAAGGCCATGGTGCACACCACCCGCCAGGCCCAGAGCGGCGCCGACTCCCTGCTGCTGGTCCTCGACGCCAACATGTACGCCCGCAAGCTCCACTACCTGGAGAACGACCTGCCGCGGCTGCTGGATCAGGCCGCCATGACCAAGGGCCCCATGTTCATCGCCCTGAACAAGATCGACCTGCTCAAGGACAAGTCCGCCCTGCTCCCGGTCATGGCGCGGCTGGAGCAGGCTTGGCCCGGCACGCCCACCTTCCCGGTCTCGGCCCTTACTGGCGAGGGGCTGCCCGAACTGTTGGAAGCGGTGGTGGCCTCCCTGCCGGAAGGCCCGCCCATGTACCCCGAGGACCAGCTCTCCACCCTGCCCGTGCGCTTCATGGCCCAGGAGATCATCCGGGAAAAGCTCTTCAACAGCCTGCGCCAGGAACTGCCCTACGCCGTCACCGTGGACATCGAGCTCTGGGATGAACCCGAGGATCCTGCGCAGAGCCTGCGCATCGAAGCCGTGATCTATGTGGCGCGCTCCACCCACAAGGCCATGGTCATCGGCAAGCAGGGGCAGTTGCTCAAGGAGATCGGCACCCAGGCTCGGCGCGAGATCGAAGAACTCATCGACCGCAAGGTCTTCCTCAATCTCTGGGTCAAGGTGCGGGAAAACTGGTCCCAGGACCCCAGCTTCCTGCGCGGCTTGGGTTTTCCAATCTGAGCCCCCAGGCACCTCGCTCCGGCCCCGGTGGCTCTTTTTGCCGCAGTGGTTTGAACTTGCGCCGTTATTTTGACAGCAGGTCCAGCCTTTGTGCCCTGCCCCTTCCCTCATGGGGAAGGGGCACCGGAGCCCACAATTCTTGCTCGGCCCGCGCCAGCGGCCTTTACCTCTGTCTGGATGTAGGCTAGAAAGAGTTTAGACATTATTGGTTTGTTGCCGAGAGGGCGGTCCAGCGTCGTTTTGGGCCAGTGGGCGGCGGGACGGCAGAGGCCCAAGCGGCCCATGCAGGTTCGGCGTCCATAGCCTCGGGAGCGACAAGGCGGTGCTCCTGTTCTCAGGAAGTTGTTTTCAATGCATCCCCCGAGGGGTTGTCCATGCCCCCAACTCTGAGCGAAACCCAGGCCCGAGAGAATCTGCAGCAGGTGCAGGCAGCCATGGCCGAAGCCTGTCGGCTGAGTGGCCGTGCCGTGTCCGAAGTGACCCTGGTGGCTGTTTCCAAGCATCAGCCTCCAGCTGCGGTGGCGGCTTTGGCCGCTGCGGGGCAGCGGTTGTTCGGGGAGAACTACGTGCAGGAAGGTCTGGCCAAGCAGGAAGCGCTTGCTCTGCTGCCGGGAGCGCCCCTGGTTTGGCATTACATCGGTCGTTTGCAGAGCAACAAGTGCAAGTACGTGGCCGGGCGTTTCGACCTGATCCATACGGTGGATTCCCTTAAACTGGCACATGAATTGCATAAACAGGCCCGGAAAGTTGGTATCCGGCAGCCGGTGCTGGTGCAGGTGAATATCGGCTGTGAACCGCAGAAGGCCGGAGTGGCCTGCGAGTCCTTGGAGCAGCTGGCCGAGGACGTGGCGCGTTGCGAGGCCCTGGACCTGCAGGGTCTGATGTGCATGCCGCCCTGGGATCTGGAAGCGGAGGCCACGCGCCCCTACTTCAGCAACACCCGCGAGTTGCGGGACCGATTGCGGGAGCGGTTGGGGTTGCCCCTGCCGCATTTGTCCATGGGCATGAGTGCCGATTTTCCACAGGCCATCCAGGAAGGAGCGACGCTGATCCGCGTGGGAACCGCGCTGTTCGGCGCCAGGGAACCCGGCAAGGACGCCGCATGAGGAAGCCGCAGGCATGGATCTCGCAACCGTCATAGGGATCATCACCTCCTTCGGGTTGGTCATGGCCGCCATCATCACCGGTGGCAGTCCCTTGATTTTCATCGACATCAAGTCCGCACTCATCGTGTTCGGTGGCACCATCGGCGCCACCCTGGTCAACTATCCCCTGGGCATGGTGCTGGGGGTGGTGGGCGTGATCAAGAACACCTTTTTTTCCAGCATCGAACAGCCCAACGCCATTGTGGACAAGTTCATGGACTACGCCAACCGCGCCCGGCGCGAAGGCATTCTGTCCCTGGAGCCGGTGATCAAGGAGATTGACGACATCTACCTCAAGAAGGGGCTGCAACTCACCGTGGACGGTCTGGAACCCCAGGCCATCCAGGAGATTCTGGAGACCGAAATCAGTTATCGCGAAAGTCGGCATGAAGTGGGCGCCGAAATTCTCGGTACCCTGGGGGCCTACGCCCCTGCCATGGGCATGATCGGCACCGTCATCGGGCTCATTCTCATGCTGCAGACCATGGAGGACCCCAGCACCATCGGCCCCTCCATGGCCGTGGCGCTCATCACCACGTTCTACGGCGCCATCATGGCCAACCTGGTGTTCCTGCCCATGGCCGGGAAACTGAAGCAGCGCAGCCGCGAGGAGATTCTGAACATGGAGATGATCATGGAAGGCATCCTGGCCATCTCCAAGGGCGAGAACCCGCGGATCATCCAGGAGAAACTCTCGAGCTACATCGCGCCAAAGCAGCGCAAACCGGAAAGTTAGAGTCGTCGGTTCCCCGGGCGTGGCTTCCCCCCGGGGCACGAGGAAGGCAGCATGGCCAGGAAGAAGAAGAAAAAGGCCGGCAAGAGCGGCTCCACCTGGCTCATCACCTTTTCGGACATGATGACCCTGATGCTGACCTTTTTCGTGCTCTTGGTGAGCATGGCCACCATCGACGAGCGCCGCCGCCTGGTGGTGTTGGGTTCCATCATCGGCACCTTCGGCATGGGCAGCGCGGGCTACGACGAGCGCAGCGCCAAGGACCAGAAGAAGACCATCGAACCCGGGCCTTTTGAGAATCTTCAAGATTTTCAGCTGCTCCGCGACCTGCTCTGGGAGGACCTGGACCAGGACATCAATTTTCAGTCCAACAAGTACGTTCAGATCGTGTCCATCAACGACGAGGTCTTCTTTCCGCCCGGCGGGTTCGAACTCACCGAGCGGGGGCGCATGGTCCTGGACCGTATGCTCCCCATCCTGCTGCGGCTTCGCCACCCGGTGCTCCTGGCCGGACACAGCGCCCCGGATCGAGACGAGGTTCTCCAGATGGCCGAGGTCGAACTGGCCCCGGACAGCGGCCTGGATCAGAGCTGGCGTCTGTCCCTGTACCGGGTCCTCACCATTTACAACCATTTCCTGCAACGTGGTTTGGACCCCGATCTGCTGCGAGTGGAGGCTTTCGGGAAGTTCCGCCCCATGTATTCCGATGCCACACCCGCGGGACGGCGCAACAACCGCCGCGTGGACATCGTGCTGGACAAGCGCAACGAAGGCTGGCTGGAAAAGCTGCAACCTGCACCGCAGCCTCGCGACCGGGAGTTCATCATCAACGATTTCCGCTTCAACGTGGACGTGCAGGGCGGCCCGCCTCAGCGCCCGGATCAGGCAACCGGCACCGCGCCTCGGGAGCCCTGACCATGGCCAAGCGCGAAAAGAAGAAAGGAGGAGATGGGGGCGATCCCATGTGGCTGGTCACCTTTTCCGACCTGGTTACCCTGCTCCTGACCTTTTTCGTCCTCATCCTGAGCATGAGCTCCATGGACGTGAGCATCCTGACCCGGGTGAACCTGTTCGTGAACGACATCGGCTTCGTGACCAAACGCTCCGCCGGGCGGGTACCCCACAACGTGGAGCTGATCCTGACCCTGCTGGAAAACCCCGCTGACGTGCTGCTCAAGCCCAACCGCATCAAGGATCTGCTCTTTCCCGACGAGATCCTGCCCCAGGAGTTGGACCGCAGCACCCTGGAGGAGAATCTGGAAATCCTGCAGCATCCCGAAGGCCTGGCTCTGGTGCTCTCGGACAAGCTGATCTTCCCCGAGAACAGCGCCCGGCTGGATCCCTTGGCCAAAGCACTGCTGGGACCCATTGCGGAATTGCTGCGTTCCATGTCCGCGGACGTGAACATCGCTGGCTACAGCGGCGAGTACGAGTCGGAGGAACGCCCCTTCGCCTTGTCGGCGGCCCGCGCCCTTGCGGTGCTTGATTTTTTTGTTCACAATGCCCTCGATGATCGACGGTTCTCCATCTCCGCCTACGGCCACAACCTGCCGTTTCGGGAGGGGGGAATGGTCATGGAACCGTCGAACAACAGGCGGGTTTCCATCCTGGTGAAGACCACACCCCTTTTCACCGGCTATCAGAACCGCTAGCCAGCCAGCGAGGAGTAGCATCCATGGCCGAAGATGCGAGCAAGGAAGCTCCGAAAAAGAAAGGAAAGCTCAAGTGGATTCTCGTGGGCGTGGTGCTGTTGCTGCTCCTGGGCGGTGGCTATTTCGCCTACATTAAATTTTTTGCGGCTCCGGCCGAGGAAGGCGCCGAGCAGAGCCAGACGGCCCAACCCAAGGGGCCCAGGGACGCCCAGACCGTGACCCTGCCCACCTTTCTGGTCAACCTGGCCGACCCGCTGGGACGGCGCTACCTCAAGCTGACCATGGACGTGGAGGTGGACGGCAAGCAAAGCGCGGACAATCTGCAGAAGAACATGCCCAAGGTCCGCGATGCCCTGATCCTGCTGCTTTCCAGCAAGACCTATTCGGACCTGGCGTCCCTGGAGAGCAAGCAACTGCTCAAGATGGAGATCGTGAACCAGCTGAACCTGATCCTGGAAACCTCCGGCGTGCTCCAGGTCTATTTCACGGAGTTGGTAATCCAGTAGGCCAGGGGCGCACCCAGGCCTGCACAAGCGCAAAGGAAGAGCGCCATGGCAGACGATGTGAATCAGGACGATCTCGCAGCCCAATGGGCCGCAGCCTTGTCCGAGCAGGGTGACGACGAGGCCGTGGATTCCGGCGACGACCTCCTCGGCGCAAACCTGGGTGATGACGACCTGGCCAACGAATGGGCCCAGGCCCTGGCCGAGGACGAAGGGGCCAAGGTCCAGGCCGACAAGGCCCAGAAGAAACTCAGCAGCACCGCCAAATCCGCTGAATTCAAGGATTTGACGGAGGAGGCCAAATCACCGCGGCCCGATAGGGGCAAGCGCGAGTTGGACTTCATCCTGGATATCCCCCTGGACGTCTCGGCCGAGCTGGGACGCACCCGGCTTCTGATCAACGAGCTGCTGCAGCTCGGCCAGGGCTCCGTCATCGAATTGAACAAGCTGGCGGGTGAACCCCTGGAGATCTACGTCAACTGCAAGTTGGTGGCCAGGGGCGAAGCCGTGGTCATCAACGAGAAATTCGGGGTCCGGCTCACGGACATCATCAGCCCCATCGAACGGGTGAAGCAACTTGGCTGATCCATCCCTGTCCGCCCTCGCCGCCAACGCCACCGAGGCCGCGCAACCCTTGACCCAGGGGACGGCCGGGGAATACCTCGCGCCCATTGCCAAGGCCGTCAACGCCACGGCCGAGAGCGTGCAGCAACTGGGCGTGGCCACCGGAGAGGCCCTGAACCTGCCCCCCGCGGCTCCCCTGCCCGGCACCGATTTGTGGGGCAACTACTTCCAATCCCTGGGCGCCGTGTTTCTGCTCCTGGGCCTCTTGGCCCTGGGCTTCTACCTGCTCAAACGCTTCGGCCCCAAGGCCGGTTTTCGTGGCTTCCAGCGCGGCAGTCTGCGTCTGGAAGCGCAACTGCCCTTGGGTCCCAGGCGCAGTGTTTGTGTGGTCCGCTTCTTGAATAAGCACTTGGTACTGGGGGTCACCGACTCTCAGATCAACCTGCTGACCACCATGGAAGTGGACGATGGCACTGAAAACAAAGATTTTTCCGCACAACTGGCCGCTGCTCAAAAACCCGACGCGGATCCCTAGCCGTTTGCTGCTCGCGGCCTTGCTGCTGGGGCCGTTGCTCGTCCTCGTCCTGCCCGATGCGGGGCTCCAGGCCCAGACCATGGGGTTCCCCGACCTGCGGCTCGAATTGTCCGGCGGGGCCACGGAACCCGATAAGGTTTCAACACTCCTGGAAATCCTCTTCCTGCTCACCGTGCTGTCCCTGGCCCCGGCCATCATGCTCACGGTGACCTCCTTCACCCGCATCATCATCGTCTTCCACTTCCTGCGTCAGGCCATGGGTACGCAGCAGCTCCCTCCCAATCAGATCCTGGCCAGTCTGGCCATTTTCATGACCGTGGTGATCATGTTGCCCGTGGGCAAGGCCATCAACGACAATGCCTTGCAGCCCTATCTCAACGAGCAGCTGGGCTTCAGCGAGGCGCTCCAGGAGGCCGAAAAGCCCCTGCGGACCTTTCTCTTCAAGCATACCCGGGAGAAGGACCTCTCCATCTTCTACAGCATCACCCAGATGGAGCGCCCCAACACCAAGGACGACGTGCCCACCATGCTTTTGGTGGCGGGTTTCGTGATCAGCGAGTTGAAGACCGGTTTCACCATCGGCTTCCTCATCTACATCCCCTTCCTGATTCTGGACATGGTTGTGGCCAGTATCCTGTTGGCCATGGGCATGATGATGCTGCCGCCGGTGATGGTCTCCATGCCTTTCAAGATTCTGCTCTTCATCATGGTGGACGGTTGGAGCCTGATCACGGGCTCGTTAGTGAACAGCTTTCTAGGCTGACGCAGCCAGGAGATTCGCAT
>CAZNSV010000123.1:0-8544 GCA_964575775.1 uncultured Desulfovibrionaceae bacterium | reverse complement strand
CCTGGCAGGGGCGCTGCTGGTGCTCTGGTCCATGTTTGCCGGGGCGCGTGAAGGCAGCGTGAGTTCCACCCTGGCCGCCGCCGCCGGGGCTCTGCTGGCCCTGCTGTTCTACGCCATGCGGCGACGCTACTGGAGCCTGGCCCTGAGCCTGGCCCTGGCCCTGGTGCTGGCCCAGCACCTGGAGCGGCTGCGCCCCGGCCAGACCCTGCTGGAGAAAAAGCGCAACTTCTACGGAATCTACACCATCTATGACCAGGCCGGGAAGCGGCACCTCAAGCACGGCACCACCCTGCACGGCACCCAGTACCTGGACCCGGCGCGCAGTCGCGAGGCCCTGACCTACTACCACCGGCGTGGTCCGGCCGGGGAGCTGCTGGCCGCCGGGGTCCTGGCGCAGCAACGCATGGCGGTCGTCGGCCTGGGCGCGGGTTCGCTGGCCACCTACGTCCAGCCGGGGCAGGAGATGGTCTTCTACGAGCTCGACCCCTACAACCTGGAGGTGGCAGAGCGCCACTTCAGCTTTCTGGCCCAGGCCGAGGGGCGGGTGACGGTGGTGCCGGGCGACGCCAGGCTCTCCCTGGAGCAGGATCCCCAGGCCCGTTTCGACCTGCTCCTGGTGGATGCCTTCAACTCCGACTCCATCCCCATGCACCTGGTGACGGTGGAGGCCATGGCCCTCTACCTGGAGCGGGTGGGCCCCCAGGGGCTGGTGCTCATGCACATCTCCAACCGCATCCTGGACCTGCGGCCCGTGCTGCTGGCCAACGCCCGGGAACTGGGTGCCACGATCCTGGTCAAGCACACGGCGCGCAGCCCGGACGGGGACTCGGAAGCCAGCGAGTGGGCCGCCCTGACTCGGGAAGGGGCCATTGCGGCCTTCTTGACCTCGCGTTTCGGCTGGGAGCGCATGGCGGACCTGCCCCTGAAGCGCGTGCCCCCCTGGACGGACCGCTTCTCCAATATCCTGGACGCCTTCAAGTGATGCTTGAAGGTCTGCGGGGCTGGGGGAGAGTGGGCTGCGGAGCCGGGGGGCTCAGACTGCGGTGTTGATGATGGCGCCCGTGGTGGCAGGGTGCACCACGAGCTCGCCGCCCGGCTGCACGGTGAGCTGCCCGGCGGGGTGGGTCACGGTCTGGCCTGCGCCGGCAACGGCGACATGCCCGGTGGGGCGGCCGGGATGCAGCTGCCCCGCGGGGCCAGGGATGAGCCTGCCCGCGCCTTCCACCACCACGTTCCCCGAGGGGCCAGGGGTGACGTGTCCGGCCTGGCCGGGCGTCACATGACCCGGGGGCGCCGGGGTGATGGATCCCGGCGGCGCCGCCGTGGTCTGACCCGGCGGTGCGGGAAAGGTCTCCCCGGGCGGGAAGTTCTCGACAAGATGGTAGCTCATGCGTGGCCGCTCCTCGGTTCTCTTGAGAATAGTCCCTTTTTGGGGTGGGGGCAAGGTCGCGCGACGAAAAATCACACGCGGGTTTGCAGCGGCAGGGGCCGCCCCCTCAGCCCCTGCCCCGGTTCCCACGCCCATGCCACGCGGCAAGGTCTCATCCCGCCTGGACCGGGGGCGAGGTCCCGCCAGGGGCCTGTTCCGGGCCTGCAGCTGTTGCGTGGGCACGGCGGACCTGCTCCTCGATGTCGCGCAGGATCTCGGCCTGGCGTTTGTCGTCCAGGTGTTCGATGAAGGGGCGCGCGGCCCGCTTCTGCAGCTCCAGGGCAAAGCCCTGGGCCGGGATCAGCTCCGCGGCCCGCAGCATGGCCTCCATGTCCGCGTGCAGGTCCTCCACTTCGTAGTCCTTGGCGCGCTCGATGCGCAGTTCGTGGTAGATGCGGCGCTGCCCCTGCCAGGAAAGCCAGTGCCAGAGGATGCCGCGCTCGGCCTCGGCCAGGTTGGCGGCCTTGGCCGCGAGCTTGGAGTTGAGCAACTGGAACTTGGTCTTGAGGGCCACGCCGCTCTGGGCCTGGCTGGCCATTTCCGTCATGGCCTGGCCCCCGGCGTTGGCGGCGCGGTAGATTTCCCGGATCTTGAAGGAGATCCACTCCTGCACCGCGGCCACGGTCCCGGCCACGTCCGCCTTGAGCCAGTCCGGCTTGCCCGCCTCGCCGTACTCGGGATTGAACTCCAGCACCGCCGAGGGGCCGCTGAGGTCTGGCGCCGGGTCCCCCAGCTCGCGCATGGGTTTGCGCATCATGGGAAAGCCCGCCAGGCCGATGACCTCCTCGGTCTGGGAGAGGTTGCGCAGGATGGACAGGTCGATGGGCGCGATGTCCGCCAGGTCCGAGTGCCCGAGGCCGTGGTGCTGCAGGTGGCGCAGGTTGTAGAGCCAGACGAAGGGGATCTGCCCCAGGGGATTGTCGCCCTGGTCCAGCAGCTCGGCCCCGCCGCCGGGCGTGGTTTGCCAGGCCTCCCAGCGCTGGGGCCACCAGAGCCGGTGCACGCCCTCGGGCTCGCGCAGTTTGAGATAGGCCAGTTTGGGGCGCCCGCTCTTGTCCCGCTCGTGCCGCCAGTCCAGGATGTCCAGGGGGCTGTAGGCGCAGCAGTAGGGGTAGAGCCCCTCCTCGATCTCCTCGGCCCGGGTCAGGGCCTGGGTGGGGTACTTGTCCACCAGGATACCCGCGTGCCCCATGATGGCCGCCACCCGTTGCTGCTCCACCAGGAAGACCTCCAGGTTGTTGCCCCAGAGGTCGCAGTCGTCGCTGAACTGCAGCCAGAGGGGATCCGCGGCCACGGGGCCCAGGTCGCGGCGCGCGGGCTTGCGGAACAGGTAGTGGGTGAAAAGGTCCACGATGCCCCGGCTGTAGTTGAAGGTGTAGAGCTCCTGCATGCGGCGGCGGAAGTTGCGTTCGCTCTCGCGTTCGTGCCGGGTCAGCACGCCGCTTTGCACCAGGGCGCTCACGCCCTGGTAGGCCGCGCGCATGAAGTGCCACTGCGCCTTGTGGGCCTTGTACAAGGGGTGGGTCTTGTTCAGTTCCTGCATGTCCATGACTGCTCCTTGTTCGGGGATCGGGTTCCGATGGTTGGTTGCGTCAGCGTTGCAAGGCGGCTAGTTCCAGTGCCGTTGCCCGCCGGGGCGGAACCGGCCGCCCTTGTTGAAATAGTGCAGGGCCTGGGTCAGGGCGTCGGTCTGATCCGCGTAGGCGCTGTTGGGAAAGCGCGTCAGCTCGTCCAGAAAGGCCTCCAGCCAGGGCGCCTGTTGCGGCAAAAAGACCCGCCCCGCTTCAACCAGGGGCGAAACCGCATGAGCCCGCAGGGTCTTGTCTCCGGCGGTGACGCGCACCGGGACCAGGGGCAGGCGGGTGCCGCGCTTGAGCTCCTGCACCAGGCTCTGACCGCTGGCCTTGTCCTCCACCAGCACGGCGTCGGGCCGCCAGGCCTCGTAACAAGCCACCAGCTCCCGCCGCAGCTCCGGGTACTCCAGGCGTTTGCGCACCAGGTCCAGCAGGTAGTAGCCGTCCTCGGCCGCGCGCCAGGTCTGCCCCACGGACCAGGCGTTGTCCTCACCGGCCTTGAAGGCCGTGTCCCAGGACTGGATGGTCAGCCCCTTTTCCGGTGGGGTGCCGTAGCGCTGCCACCAGCCGAGCTTGAAGATGCCCCCGCCGGCGGGTGCGGGACGCTGCTGCAGCTGCCCCGCCGCGGCATAGGAGCCCAGGGCCTGGCGCAGGCGCTGCAGCGCGGCCTGGTCGAAGCGCTGGGGCCAGAGCGGTGCGTCGGGCTCGGTGCGCGGGTCCTGGGTCAGCAGGCCCAAGTTCGGGGGCGCGGTGGAAAAGGTCTTGTTCCCTTCGTAGGCGGCCGGGAGCATGAGGTGCACGTAGCCGCCCTTGGTCAGCACGTGGCCGCTCAAGTCATTCTCGTGCAGCCGCTGCATGACGATGACCAGGGCGCCGCTGACCGGATCGTTGAGCCGGGTGCTCATGGTCTGGTCCCACCAGTCCAGTACGGCTTTACGTTTCTTTTCGCTCTGGGCCTCGCGGGCGTTGTGGGGGTCGTCCACCACCACAAAATCGCCGCCTTCGCCCGTGGCCTGCCCCCCCACGGAGGTGGCCAGGCGAAAGCCGGTGCATGAGTTCTCGAAGCGTTCCTTGGTGTTCAGTCCTTTGACCAGGGTGAAGACGGTCCCCCAACGCTCCTGATACCAGGGGCTGGTGATGAGCTTGCGGCACTTGAGGTTGTCGCGCAGGCTCAGCCCCCGGGCGTAACAAGAGAACATGAAGCGCTTCTCGGGCCGACGGGTCCAGACCCAGGCGGGCCAGAACACGCTCACGGCCAGGCTTTTCATGTGCCGGGGGGGCATGTTCACCAGCAGCCGGGTGATGGCGCCCCTGGTCACGGCCTCCAGGTGCTCGCAGACCGCGTCCAGGTGCCAGCCCGCCACGAAGCGCACACCCGGTTCCAGCACCGGCCAGGCCTGACGGCAGAACTCCATGAGGCTATCCTCAGCTCTCCTGGTCCGCTCCCTGCGGACCAGCTGCGGTGGGGGAACACTTGGCAAGCAGGGCCTCCAGTTGCGCCAGTTCTTCGTTGTCCAGCCGGGTCAGGTCCACCTGCTGGGAAAAGGCCACCTCGTCGTTGTTGACCCCGGTCAGACGCAGACTCTTGCCGGCCCGGGCCAGGGGCGACCAGTGCTTGAGCCACCAGGCCGCTGCCTGCCACTGGGGGCGCGCGCGGCTGCGCTTGGCGGTCTTGCGCACCGGGGTACCCTCGCTGTCGAGCACCACCGTGGTCTCCAGCAGCTCGCAATTGCCCTGGGCCGCGTCCTCCAGCACCTTGAGGTAGCGGGCCTCGGCCGTGGCCATGGCCTCGTCCACGGCCAGCCAGAAGCGCACGTAGGGCGCCTCTTCGGCTCGGGCGCTGCTGCCGGGCTCGCCCTCCAGGCGGTCCAGTTCCCGGCGCCCCCGCTTGATCCAGAGGTAGAAGCTGGAGGTGCCGATGCCGGCCATGGCCGTGGCGGCGGTGATGTGATTGCCCCTGGCCAGATGCTCGCAGAGCAGGGCCTGGCGCTCTGGGGTCAGCTTGCCCGGCCCGTGCTGCTGCGTGTTGCCGTTCTCCCGGGCCTCAGCCATGACGGGCAGCCTCCCGCAGTTGACCGCGCAGGGCGGTAGCCACCGCACACATGAACAGGGGCGGGACCGCGTTGCCCACCCGGCTCAGACTCTGGTGCCAGGTCTTCGGGTCCGTCTCCCCGGCCAGGCGATAGCCGTCGGGAAAGGAAGAAAGCCTGCGGTACTCCAGGGGCGTGAGGGTGCGGGTCCAGAGGGGGTGACAGTGCACGCTGCGCAGATAGGGTCGCTTGTCCCGCCCTTGGGCGTGACTGGCGCAGAGGGTGGGCGCCGGGGCCAGCCAACGCAGGCGGCGCTGATACCCGGCATAGCGCGCGCCCTGGGGCGCGGCCGCGGCCAGGTGCCAGGTACGGGTGTTGCGCCCGGCAGGGGATTCGTCCACCCACCAGTGCCCTTTGTTGGGGCAGGGCGCTACCGGCAGATCCCAGAGCGCCTCAGCCACGGGTCGGGGCCAGCTCTGCGGCCTGGGGGGCGCGGGGAGCAACTGCAGATCGCGGCGCAGCCCCAGCACCAGGGTGCGGACGCGGTGCTGCGGCACCTGGAAGTTGGCGGCATTCAGGAGCCAGGCCCCCACCTGGTAGCCGCAGTCCTGGAGCCGCCCGAGGATCTGGGCGGCAAGGGAGGCCTGGCCGCCGGTCAGCAGGGTGTCCACGTTTTCCATGACAAAGGCCTTGGGCTGGAAGCCGTTCACCAGGCGCGCGAACTCCTGCCAGAGCTCGTTGCGCGGGTCCCGGGCCTGGCGCTTGCCGCCCCTGCTGATGCCCTGGCAAGGGGGCGAGCCCTCCAGCAGGTCCAGCTCCCCAGGCGCCACTCCGGCCAGGCTCAGGGCCTGGGCCGTGCCCAGGTCGCGGATGTCTCCGCAGTGGAGCGCCAGGCCGGGGAAGTTGAGCCGCAGGGTGTCCAGGGCATGGGGATCCTGCTCCACGGCCAGCAGAGGGCGGTACCCGGCCATGGAGCAACCCAGCAGGGAGCCGCCCCCGCCGCTGAACAGGGAGACCACGCCTGGGCTGGAGCAATGAAGCGGCGCAAGATGCGCTGCCCAGGCCGTGCGCAGCACGTTCAGATAGCTAGTGGACAAGGGCGCCTCCGCAATGCGGACAGCAGCGTTGCACCCATCGCCCCTGGTCGGAAAACTCGGGGAGGACCGCTTGGCGCGCTCTGGCTGGGGGCGGTGCCTGTTGCAACAGACCCTGGATTTCCGCAACGGTGAAGCCCGTGGATCGCAACAGGTCGCCGCTGGGGTCCGCGTTCTTCAGGGCCTTGAGTTCCGCAGCCAGGGCTTCGGGTTGCCAGTGCCCCTCCCCGCAGCGGTTGTCGGCCAGGGCAGCGGCGCGGCAGGCCTCGGGCGTGAGGTCCTCGCGCAGCAGCACCGGCACCTGGCGCAGCTTCAGACGCAGGGCGACGTCGCGCCGGGCCGTGCCTTTGATGATCCGGCCAGCGGCATCGAGCACCAGGGGCTGGTCCAGGCCGAAGGCCGCCACGGCAGCGGTCAGGGCCCGGAGCTTGGCTTCCGAATGGACCTTGACCGCAAGCACGGAGGGGCTTAGCTCGGCGGGGTCGCGCCAGAGGATGCGCAGGACGGGCGGGGTGATGGCGCTCACCGGTTCCGCCCCTGCTTCATGGGTGTGGCTGCGCGGGGCGTGTGATCCGGGCAGGGCAGCTCGTCGCCCAGGAGCTCGTCTTCCAGGTCGCGCTCCAGCTCGAAGTCCACCTGGTCGAGGAAATCCAGCAATTCGGGGTCGGTGTTGTGTCGGGTGTAACTGTCCATGGTAGCCTCCCGGCAGGGTTGAGGGTGGAGCGGCGATCAGGACCAGACCTTGTGCCAGAGCCACTGGGCCAGTACGGCCAGCACGGCGGCGGCACCGGAAAAGGTCCAGACTCGCTGGCGCAACTCGCGCATTTCGCGGTGCAGGGCGTCCACCCGGGCCCCCCGGGTGGCGCAGCGTTCGGAAAGCAGAGTCTTGATCTCGGCCAGCATGATGAACTGGGCATGCTGCCCGGCCTTGAGCTCGTCCACGGCGGCCCAGAGGTCGCGGATTTCCTGGCGGACTTCCTCTACCAGCATGGGCGCTCCTGGCGCGGAAGCCCGCGCGGCTCAGGGGACATGGGGCGTCTCCGGTGCGGTATCTTCCTCGGGGCTGCGGCTGCCGCGTCCGTCCACCCAACCCTGGGCCGCCAGATAGGCCACCACCAGACCGGCGATGCCGAGCACGGTGTCCTCGTCCAGGCCCAGCCCCAGCCGCTGGTTGCAGGCCAGGAGCAGGGCCGTGGCCACGGTGAGCCAGAATTTGCGCGACTTGAATCTGTCCATGTTGCCTCCAGGTCAAAGGGTGATGCGCAGCAGTGCCTCGCGGTCGCTCAGGGTCTGGTGGACCCTGAACGGCACTCCGGCAGCGCGTCGGGCGCGGTCCAACAGGCGGATGAACTCGGGATGCATGGGGCGGTCGAACTCGGACGGGCGGAAATGTTCGATGCCCGGCCAGAAGTTTTCCTGTTGCGCCGGGGCGCTCTGCACGGGCGGCGCCTGCCCCGCGAGCCAACTGCGCACGTCAAAACAGGGGCAGGCCTTGTTCACGCCAGGGAAGTCCCGGTGCCCCAGAACCTCCGCGCCGGGGAAGCGCTGCAGCAGCTCATCCAGCAGGGTGCGCAGGGCCTGAAACTGTGCGGGGGTGAAATTGTTTTCGGGCAGGTCGCGCTGGGCCGCCTTGCCCCCCACCAGACAGATGCCCACGGAACGGGCGTTGTGCCCGGCCACGTGGCAGCCGCTCCGCTCCAGGGGGCGGGCGGTCTCCACCTGACCGTCGCGGCGCAGCACGAAATGGTAGCCGATGCCGTCCCAACCCCTGGCCTTGTGCCAGCGGTCGATCTCGGCCGCGCCGATGTCCATGGCCGGGGGCGTGTAGGCGCAGTGAACCGCCAGGGCGGTGATGCGGCGGGTGCTCATTGGGCGATCCTCACGTGGGCGGTGCCGGAGAGGTGATCCCCGGGCTTGAAACCGCAACGGATCAGGCAGGGCGTTGCGGTGTGCCCCCTGTCGATCAGGGGGGCTTCGTAGCAGTCGCCGGTGTCGAGCCAGCTGTGCCCCTGATCGTAGGAAATCTGCACGGACAGGCTGCCGCGGAACTCGCCCCAGACCGCGAGGTCGAAGGGACGGCAACCGCAGTGTGGGGCCCAGCCCTCCAGCGGCAGAGGGGGGCAGAACTGGTTTTCGGCGGTCAAGGCCGCCTGGCTGACTCCGGGCATGGACGCTTCCTCCTCTCGTATGTTGCTATGTTGCGATTGTTCATGGTGGCTGGGTATGCTGCCGGGCTCATTCCCCGAGAATCTGCAGGATGCGGCGCCGGGACAGCTTGTGGGCCTCGGCCAGGGCCGTGATGCTGACGCCTTGGGCGTGTGCGTCGCGGATGCTGCGTCCCCGCAGTTGACGCAGCACCGAATCCGCCTTGGGCACATCCAGGCGCTCACCGCCGTGGACCCTGGCCAGTTGCTTGG
>CAZNSV010000122.1:0-8561 GCA_964575775.1 uncultured Desulfovibrionaceae bacterium | reverse complement strand
CCGGGCCAGGGCTTGTTGATCACCAGGAAGCCGCCTTCGTTGGCCGGCACTTCCTTGTTCTCCCGGTCCACGATCATGGCCTCGATGCCCGGCAGCGGGAAGGTGGCGGAGCCGGGCTTGAGCGTGGTGGCGTAGGGCAGCGGGGAGATCACGATGCCGCCGGTCTCGGTCTGCCACCAGGTATCCACGATGGGCAGACGCCCCTTGCCGATGTTCTCGTGGTACCAGATCCAGGCCTCGGGGTTGATGGGCTCGCCCACGGAACCCAGCACGCGCAGGCTCTTGAGGGGGTACTTCTCGGTCCACTTGGTGCCTTCGCGCATCAGGGCCCGGACCACGGTGGGCGCGGTGTAGAAGATGTTCACCTGGAACTTTTCGCAGACTTTCCAGAAGCGGTCCGGGGCCGGGTAGCTGGGCACGCCTTCGAACATCAGCGAGGTGGCACCCAGGGCCAGGGGGCCGTAGACGATGTAGCTGTGCCCCGTGACCCAGCCGATGTCCGCCGTGCACCAGTGGATGTCGTCGTCATGGATGTCGAAGACCCACTGCGTGCTGTGGGCCGCGTAGGTCAGATAGCCACCGGTGGTGTGGAACACGCCCTTGGGCTTGCCCGTGCTGCCGCTGGTGTAGAGGATGAACAGCGGATCCTCGGCGTCCATGCGCTCGGGCTCGCAGTAGTTCTCGATATCCTCGGCGGCCATGACGTCCTGCCACCAGAGATCCCGCCCTTCCTTGAGTTCCACGTCCAGCGTCGCGGACTTGACCACCACGACCTTTTCCACCGTGGGGCATTCCTTGAGGGCCTCGTCGGCATTGGGCTTGAGGGGAATGACCCGGCCCGCGCGGTTCACGCCGTTGCCCGTGATCAGGATGGTGGAGCCGCAGTCCTGGATGCGATCGCGCAGACTGTTGGCGGAAAAACCCGCGAACACGATGGAATGGGGCGCGCCGATGCGGGTGCAGGCCAGCATGGCCACGGCCAGCTCCGGCACCATGGGCAGATAGATGCTCACCCGGTCCCCGCGCTTGACGCCAAGCTTCTTCAGCACGTTGGCGAAGCGGCAGACCTCGGTGTGCAGCATCTGATAGGTGTAGACCTTGACCGCATCCTCTTTCTCGCCCTGCCAGATGAGCGCTGCCTTGTTGCGCCGCCCGGCCGTGAGGTGCCGATCCAGACAGTTGTGGCTGACGTTGAGCGTGCCGCCCTGGAACCACTTGACCTCGGGCTTGTCGAAATCCCACTCCAGGACCTTGGTGGGCTGGGAATACCAGTCCAGCAGCTCGTTGGTGCGGTCCAGCCAATAGCCCTCCGGGTCATCCATGGAGCGCTTGTAGTGGGCCTGATACTCCTCCATGCTCTTGACCCAGGCCTTGTCGCGTCCTTCCTGGGGGGGCGCGAAATGCCGCGTCTCATCCATCATGCTGACGATCTTCTCGGAACTCATGAATCCTCCTCCGCGGGCACGTTTTTGCCCCTGCTGGTTCACAGCCCCGGCAGCCCGGAGCCCTGGGGCCTCACTATGATGAAAAACACTGAATGCAGACTGAGCAATGCTCAACCCTATACGAGAGCCCCCCCGGGGCATACAAGTATTTTTCCGGTAAACGGTAGTGAACGGGCAGGTGAATGGCGAACCGAAATCCTGGGGCGAGAAGGGTAACGGCCACGCCCCTTCACGTCCCCCGACGCGGCAGGCTGATGACCAGCGTGGTACCCTCCGCCTCCGAAGTGCTGAAGCCGATATCGCCGCCGTGGGTGCGGGCGATGAGCCGGGCCGAGTAGGTGCCCAGGCCCGTACCCCCCTGCTTGCCCGCCGTGGCGTACTTCTCGAAGAAGGTCTGCCGCACGGCAGGGGGCACCTCGCCCTGATTGTGGATCACGATGCGGTGGTTCTCGGCCTCGTTCCAAAGTTGCACCCGCACCACGCCCTGTTCCGGGGAGGCCTCGTAGGCGTTCTTCAGGGAGTTGGCCAGCATGGTGTAGCAGAGCAGCTCCTCGCCCTGAACGATGAACCAATCGTCGGCCCCTGCCGGACGGCCGTCCAGCTCCACCTGCAGCTGCAGATGCTTGAGCCTTGCCAGGGTGCCCATTTCCCGGCTGACCTTGCGGATCAGGCCCAGGAGGTCCAGGCTCCCGGGCGTGAAGTCGTAGGTCCCCTGCTCCATCTTGAAGAGATCCAGGGAGAGGTTGACGATCTGCAGCATGCCGTAGCCGGACTCCTCGATCTGGGTCAAAAACTCGCGCTGCTCCTCGGTGAGGTTGTCGTCCATGAGCATGAGCTTGGGCAGGTTGATCACGGCATTGAGCGGGGTCTTGAGGTCGTGCCGCGCCATGCGCTCCACGTCCTCGCGCAGGGCCTCGGCCTGCTTCTGCTCGCTGATGTCCATCATGGCGATGCGCACCCGTCCGGTTGGGCCGTCGAAGGTCATTTCCGGCACCCCCTCCAGCCGCGCGAAAAAGCTCTCCCCGTCGCGCCGCTTCATGAGCAGTTCCGTGGTGCCGGGCTGCAGGGAATCGACGAGGCGCATCCGGAATCTGTACAGGGGCTCCTGACTTTCCGAAGCCAGAAACACCGCCACGGGCTTGAGCAGCAGGCGATTGCGCTGCACTCCCAGCATGCCCGCGAACTTGAGGTTCGCCTCCAGGATCAGGCCGTCGCGGTCCAGGGTGAAGTAGGCGAGAGGGGCGAAATCATACAGGTGCGTCAGGCGGCTGCGCGACTCCTCCAACCGCAGCTGCACGGCTCGCAGCTCCTCGTTCTGGGTCTCCAGCTCCACCTGATAGACGCGCAGCTCCTCGTTGGCGTTGCGCAGTTCCTCGGTGCTCTCCCCGACCCGATACTCCAGCTCCGCGTTGAGCTGCTGCAGCTCCCGGTAGAGCCGCTCCCGCTCGTCCAGGGCAGCCACCTGCAGCCCGATGTCCTGCAGGGTGCCCACCACCCGCAAGGGATTGTTCCCGGCATCACGACTGGCGATCCTGCCGCAATCCTGGAACCATTGCCATTCGTTGGAGGCGGTCCGCACCCGGTAACGGGCCTGGTACACGGCGCGGCGCCCCTGCAGATAATGCTGCATGGCCTCCCGCACCCTGGGCAGGTCCTCGGGGTGGACGCTACCGGGCGGGGGGTAGTCCAGGCCGGGGCCGGTCTCGGGCATATAGCCCAGCAACTCCATGATGCGTGGGCTCCAGGCCAGGGCGCCTCGCTCCACGTCCCACTCCCACCAGGCCAGCTCCGCGCTCCAAAGGGCCAGTTCCAGCCGCTGCTCGGAGCCCTCGGCCTCGGCAAGGGCCCGGCGCAGGGTCTCCACCTGCCCCCGCAGCCGTTCGAGTTCCTGCGGGGTTGCCGGAAGGGCGCTGAAAGCATGCTCGTCAACCATGGTCCGAACTCGCGCAACCGGCGGGCAGCCGGGCTGAGGTCAAGAGGGTGTCGTCCGTGGCAAAGGCCCAGAGCTCCAGCTCCGGGGCCGGGCCCGTATGGCGCCGCGCCCGCTGCAGAGCCTCGGCGGCCAGTTCGCGGACCAGGGGCTGGAGGAGGCCTCCGGCCGCGGCCAGGTCCAGCACCCGGCGCACCGTGACCGCCCTTTGCACTTCGATCACGGCAGCATCGTCGAGCCCCAGGGCCCGGCAGCGTCGGGCTAGGGCCGCAAAGTCCAGGCTCCCGTTGTGGGCGTGGGTCTGGTCGAGCCCCTGGGCCATCTTGGCCAGCTTGCCCCCGTAGCAGGCAATGGCGATCCGCGCGAAGCCCCGGATCGCGGCCTCGGTCAGGGCCTGGGAAAAGAGGTCCGCCATCTGGATGCAGGCCGTGTCGGGCAGGAGGGGGCATTGGGCGCGCAACAACCGCTCGCTGCGCCGCCCGGTGCAGAGCCCCACCGTGGTGTGCCCCGCGGCCCTGGCCACCTCCAGCCCGGCCGTGACCGTGGCGTGCCAGGCGGCATGGCTGAAGGGCCTGACGATGCCGCTGGTGCCCAGGATGGAGAGCCCCCCCTGGATGCCCAGGCGGCTGTTCATGGTCCCGGCGGCCAGGAGATGCCCCCCGGGGATTTCCAGCAGCAGGTCCACCCCGGAGCAGGGGCGCGCCCTTTCCGCCAGGGCCTCGGCCACGGCCGCGGCCACCTGTTTGCGGGGTGCAGGGTTCACCGCCGCCTGCCCCACCTCCACGGGCAATCCCGGCAGGGTGACGCGGCCGATGCCCTCGCCCCCTTCGATGCGTACCGGCAACAATGCAGGCCAGGCACCCTCCGAATCAGGGGGCGTAAGCCGCAAGCGACAACGGATCCGCGCGCCGTGGGTCACGTCCGGATCATCGCCCCCGTCCTTGATCACCTCGGCCAGGGCCTCGTGCGGCCCGACCACCTGGGCACGGGCCACCGGCACCCAGAGACGCCCCAGCGCGCCAGGCAAGGGGACCTCCACCCTGGTGGGACGTTCTCCGCACAAGGCCAGCACGCAGGCCTTGGCCGCGGCCGCGGCCGCCGAGCCCGTGGTGAAGCCCTCGCGCAACCGCTGCCCGGACATCACCGCCCCCGCCGGGCAACCGAAGAGCCATGCATACAACGCCTGAACATGCGGTATTGTGTAGAATGAATCTAGAGTTTGGGCAAGAGGATGCTACCCAGGAGTGTGGCTCTCGGAAACAGGCTACCGTACTGCTCCAACGCTCTGCTCCAACGTCCCGAGAGCGGAAAACCAATGACCACGGCCAAAGGCCCTAGGAGCGACACTGTGGGCAAAGACCAAAGAAATCCAAGCGATGCGTCTGGATTGCAAAGCCGGTCCCCTGGGTCATGTCCTCGAGAATCCGGGGCAAGGACGGCAGGGGCGGGTCCACCACCAGACCGCAACGGCTGCAGATCAGGTGGGGATGCGGGGTGGGGGTCAGGGCGTCGAAGCGGTTGTCCCGGCTGCTGAACTCGATCTCCAGGACTTCCTGCTCCTGCTTGAGCATGGTCAGGGTCTTGTAGACCGTGGCCAGACTCATGGAGGGAAAATCCTTGGCCAGGGCGAGGAAGATATCCTCGGCCGTGGGGTGCCCCGGCAGGAGAATCAGCACCCGCAGGATGGCCAAACGCTGGGGCGTGATGCGGTAGCCGCGCTCGCGCAGCCGCAACACCAGCGACTCCAGACGCCGCTCCCGACGCTGCAGTTCTTCCGGTTCCAGGACCGGCATCCGTCGTGATGCCAAGGGGGTAGCCATGAACACCCTATAAGCCGGAATGCAAGTGTGGTCAAACGGAATGGAAGACCGCGACGCCAGACCCGCGCCACGGTCCACCGTTCTATTCCCGGGGGCGGAACCGCGAACCTACAATCCAACCTCCCGCAGGTCCTCGCCCAGATAGCCGCGCTCGTTCTCCCCCAGAATGCCCAGGGACAGGCAGATCAGGGTCCAGAGATGCACCACGGGGAAATGCCCCCCAAAGTGTTCCGCCAGGTCGTGAATCTGGGAGTGGCAGTTATGGCAAGGGGCGATGCAGTACTTGGCACCCGTGGCCATGATCTGGTCGAACTTGCGCCGACCGTAGAACCGCCGGGCCTCTGTGTAGCCCGACTGCAGGAATCCGCCCCCGCCCCCGCAACAATAGTTGGCGGAGCGGTTGGGATGCATCTCGATGAAGTTTTCCTCGCCCACCACGGCCTTGACCACGAAGCGCAGGTCCTCGGCCACCGGGTCCCCCAGGCTCTTGCGCACCAGCTGACAGGGGTCCTGCACGGTGAAGGTGATCCTGCGCTCCCGATTCCAGTCGGCATTCACGGGCAGCTTGCCCTCGCGGATCCAGCGCGCGTAGAGGCTGATGATGGATTCAATCTCGAAGTTGGCCTTGATGTTGAACTTTTTCAGTCCGGACCGGACTGCGAAGAGTTCGTGCCCTCACTCCGTGTTCAGCCAGACCTTGCAGCCCAGCCGCTCGACCTCCGCCACCTTGTTGCGCACCACGGCCTCCCACTGCTCGTCGTCGGCCAGGAACATGCAATAGTTCTCCGCGGCCCAGCCTTTGTCGCTGTAGGTCCAATCCGCGCCCGCCAGGTTCAGGATCTTCCAGAGCGGGACCATCTCGTCGGGTTCCGTGGCTGGTTCGCGCGAATTCTGGTTCAGGAAGTACTCGGCCCCGAACTTGTTGATGGGCACCACCAGGTCCTGGCAGCAGGCCTGGTTCTCCCGGACCTCGGCCAGCACGTCCTCCACCACGAACACGAAATCCTCGGGCTTCACGCCCATGGCGCTGTTGGTGGGCGTGGCCAGAGCCACGTCGCAGGAACCCCGGATACCCTTGGGGCGCTCCTCACGGGGCCAGGCCTGCCGCGCCTGATACACCAGCTGCGCGATGTCGATCTGCATGGGGCAGACATGGGTGCAGCGCCGGCACAACGTGCACTGCCAGACCCAGGGAGTGGAGGTGACCTCCTCGTCCATGCCCAGGGCCGCCAAACGCAGAAAACGGCGCGGGTCCATGCCTTCCAGTCCGCTGGCCGGACACCCGGCGCTGCACAGGCCGCAGGTCAGGCACTGCCCCAGATTACCCCCCGCGGGGAGCAGGGCCTTGACTGTATCAATGAACGAGGAGCGGGGCTTGTTGGCAATGACCACCGCGGGCAGATGCCGCTCCTCCGTGTCGGAAGCGAAACTCATACGCAATACTCCCTTGCAGGTCCGGGAATACATCCCGGCCTGATGCTTCATGACTTGTCGGTGCGGCTCCGGTGGCTCCCGGTGTCCGACCGGCCTGCTCCTACCTCATGCCCGGACGAAGCGCAAAGGCTCCGTGCCCCCCCGGATCGATTCAGGGGCGCCAGGCGGCCGCGTGCCTGGCCGAGGCCCGGACCAGCAGATGGTGGAAGGGCTCGATGAGCCTGAAATAGAGCGGCCCGACGCGGTTCCGGAAGTGGACCACCGTGGCAACATAATACCGCCTTCGCCCCTCGGGAAGGGGGGCGAACCAGATTGCCACCGCGGCGGTCAGGTGCCTGTCCTGCACGTGCCCGACCCAGTAGGCCTCTTCCTCGGCCCGGAGCACCGTGAAGAACAGGACGGTCTCTCCGGGGGCAAAGCCCAGGGTCTCCGGGCTGAGGACGGCAAAGCCCTCCAGCCCGGCATGCCGGAGCCCCAGACAGCGGGCCAACAGCCCGCGCAGGCGAAACAGGGCCCGGTACCAGCGCGGCTGGTAGGAAAACATCCGGGCCACGAACACCCGAAGCGGGGCAGCACTCTCCACGCACTTGACGTCCACGTGGTGAGCCCCGTCCACCTCGGGCAGCAGTTCACGGAGTCGCTGTTGGATCGCACCATCGCTCATGGAGCACTCCTCGCTGGAGAGGGAAGGTTCAGGGGGTCTGCAAAGACTCCAGGACGGCGGGCACTATTGCTGGATAACGGAGCCATGGGCCGCTTGAAAACTCCCCCGGCCAAGTGTAGTATTCTGCTCCCGACATTGCAGGGCAGCCCGCACCGGGACGGTTGTCCGGAATGCCCGGTGTCGCGCTGGTCCCGCGCACTGGCGCGACCGGTTCCATAAAAGAAAAAAACAGCAGGTACGACATGCTCGGCTCCATGAAAGCAAAGTTCCTCATCGTCTTTGCCTTGCTACTGAGCATGACCTTTTATGCCTTCACCCTGCAATACCAGACGCTACGCGACAGATTGCAGCGCAATGAAATGATCCTGGCCGGACTGGACCGCCTGGAACAGTGCTCAGTGCTCATTCACCACCTGCAACGGGAGCGCGGCCTGACCGTGCAATTCCTGGCCGGGGTGGTCGGCTCGGCGGCAGAGGACCTGGCCCAGCAGCGCGCCGCCACGGACAGCGCCTTGGCCACCCTGCAGCGCCGGGATGCCTTTTTCACCGACATGGCCCTAAGCGTCGCAACGGCCCGCCAGGCCCTGGACCAGGACGGCAGCGACGCCAACCTGGCCTTTTCCCGCTATTCCGTGTGCATTCTGCAGACCCTGGACTACAATTTCAACGCCAATCTCCACACCGAGGCTCCGTCAACGGCCGAAGAATTCAAGGCCTACAGCCACCTGCTCTACGCCAAGGAATATTTGGGGCAGCTCAGGGCCTACCTCAGCGAGGTCTACGCGCACAAGACCGTGGGCAACACCCAGGTACTCCAGGTAACCGAGCGGATGCAAATGCACGTCTACCATCGCGATCTCTTCGCGGCCCTCGCCCCCCCAGGGCTGTTGCCGGAATTCCGGCAGATTCTGGAGGCACCGGACACGACGGAGGTCTACGCGCTGGTGGAGGCCTACACCGCCAGGCGGGAGGTGCGATTCCGGGCGGATGCCTGGTTTGACCTGGCCAGCCAGGTCGTCGACCGTTTTTTCCGCATGGAGCAGCTCACCCGCGCCTACATCGCCCAGACCACCACCGAGGCCCTGGACCGCTCCAATACGTCGCTGCGTCTGCTGAGCACCGTGGCGGCGCTCTTTGCCCTGTTCACTGTAGCCGGGGCCTTGCGGGTCATTTACTCCATCATGCGCAATGTCGAGACCATGGAAAAGGACATCGGCAGCGTCATCAAGACCGGCAACTTCTCTTACCGGCTCAAGATCGGGGGCAAC
>CAZNSV010000121.1:0-8624 GCA_964575775.1 uncultured Desulfovibrionaceae bacterium | reverse complement strand
GGCCATGATCCTCAAGAAGGCGCTGCACCTTTTCTGCGCCCCGGAGCGGGCCAAGTACTACTTCGTCCCGGACCTGGACAAGAAGATCAAGGCCTCGGGCTCCCGGGCCGTCACCGCCCACGACGGCATGGAGATGTTCATCATGTCGCGCATGAAGCGCGAGGCCCCGGTGTACTACCAGGGGCCCGAAGGCGTGATCTATGCCGTGTACTTCGAATACAACGAGGTCAAGGACGCCGGGGAGCCGCTCATCGGCGTCTGCCCCCCGGAGCAGTTCCAGCTCATCAACGACGTGGTGATGCGGGTGCAGTCCGAATGGGAAGAACCGGCCTGATCCCCGGAACGGGCCGTAGGCAGGGAGGACGAACATGGGCAGACAGCTGCAGATCCGCGTGATGGCCCAGACCTGGGACCCGGAAAAGCTTTGCAAGGTCTGGCCGCGCCTCTGCGCCACGGCCGAGCCGGCCTCCAAGACCGAAGCCGGCAGCCGGGCGCTCGTGGATGTCCTGGAACTGGTGCAGGGGCTGCAGAACAGCCTGCAGTTCGGCCCCTGGACCAAGGATTACGTGCAGGCCCTGCAGCCCGGCCTGCGGGAGGCGGTCCAGCTCAAGAAACAGCTGGAGCAGGCCCTGGCCGACTGGGAACCCCGGGAGGCCAACGCCCTGAGCGACCGGCTGGAAGACGCCCTGGATGCCCTGGAGCGGATCGCCGCGCGGGCCCCGGACGCCCCGGAGCCCTACAAAACCTGAATCTCCCAACCGCGGAGCAGTGCGAGGCGCCGGGCTCGTCCGCCCCACAGTCTCTGGTTTCACAACCCCGGGAAGCCCTACCAACCGCCACAAGGAGGCCTCCATGGGAAGTCTGAACAAGGTCATGCTCATCGGCCGTCTGGGTCGCGACCCGGAATTGCGCTACACCAGCAACGGCACGCCCGTGGCCACCCTGAGCGTCGCCACGGACGAGTCCTACATGGACAAGGCCTCGGGCTCCCGTGTGGAAAAAACCGAGTGGCACCGTGTCAATGTCTGGGGGCGTACCGCCGAGAACTGCAGCAACTATCTCTCCAAGGGGCGCCTCGTCTACGTGGAGGGCAGCCTGCAGACCCGCAAATGGCAGGACCAGCAGGGGCAGGACCGCTACACCACCGAGATCAAGGCCATGACCGTGCACTTTCTCGACTCCAAGGCAGGAGGCGGGGGCGGTGACTTCTCCGGCGACCCCGGCGGCTACGAGGACGAGGGCTATGCCCCGCCCCAGAACGCCCGCCCCGCCCAGGGTAGGCAGCAGAACTTCCGCCAGGGTGGCGGCCAGGGAGGCGGCCAAGGCGGCAAGCAAGGGGGGCGACAGGCCCCGCCCCCGCAAGGCCCGGACGAAGACCTGGGCCCGGCCTTTCCCTCCGAAGCCGGAGGCATGGACGACGTGCCCTTCTAGGACCTGTTTCTCAATATGTTGTGAACGGGTTCTTGCGAGGGGGAAACCCTTTGAAAGCGGTAGCCGTTGGGCGCGGTCTTATGCGCCATACGGATGGCGACCGCAGCGCGAGGGTTCTCCCCCTCGCGCTCCCCTTTCCCAAACTTTTTGATTAAAAATGAGTTGGGTGCGTCAAGTTCAGCAATTTCATTTGTGCCAGATAAAAATCTTTGGGGAGGGGGCTCGGGGGAACCACTTTCTATAGAAAGGGGTTCCCCCGATATGACTCTCTAGGCACTCTGGCGCGCGGCCAGGATGCCTTCCAGGGCCTGGGCGAAGCGTTCCAGATCGTCCTGGTCGATGGTCAGGGCGGGCAGCAGGCGCAGCACGCGCTCCTGGGTACAGTTGCAGACAAAGCCCTGCTCCATGAGGGTCTGCCAGACCTCCTGGGCCGGGAAGCTCAGTTCGATGCCCAGCATCAGCCCCATGCCGCGCACCTCGTGCACCGCGGCCGGGAATTTCTCCTGCAGGGCCGCGAAGCGCCGCATGGCCCAGCCGCCCAGGTCCGCGGCGCGTTGGGCCAGCCCCTCCTCGTGCATGAGGGCCACGACCTTGCGCGCCACAGCCGCCAGCACCGCGCCCCCGCCGAAGGTGGTGGCGTGGCTGCCGGGAGCGAAGCCCTTGGCCGCCTCGGCCGTGGCCAGCATGGCGCCCATGGGCAGGCCGTTGCACAGGCCCTTGGCCGTGGTGATGATGTCCGGCTCGAGGCCGAAGTGCTGGTGCGCCCAGAAGCGCCCCGTGCGGCAGAAGCCGGTCTGCACCTCGTCCACGATGCAGAGCAGGCCGCGCTCCTTGCAGAGCCGGGCCACGGTCTGGGCGAACTCCCGGGACATGACGCGCACGCCCCCCTCGCCCTGGACCACCTCCACCATGATGGCGGCGGTCTGCGGCGTGAGGCAGGCCTCCAGGGCCTGGGGGTCGTTCCAGGGCGCGTAACGGAAGCCTTGCAGCAGGGGGGCGAAGCCGTCGTGGAGGCGGCTCTGCCCCGTTGCGGCCAGGGCGCCCATGGTCCGGCCGTGGAAGGAACCTTCCAGGGTCACGATCTCCCAGGCGTCGCGCTCCAGGACCTTGCGCATGTAGCGGCGGCTGAGCTTGATGGCGGCTTCGTTGGCCTCGGCGCCGGAGTTGCAGAAAAAGGCGCGGTCGGCCGTGCAGGTGGCCAGCAGGTCTTCGGCCAGGGCCACCTGCCCCTCGGTGTAGAAGAGGTTGGACACGTGCACCAGGTTCCGGGCCTGCTCGGCCATGACCTCGGCCAGTTCGGGGCGGGCGTGCCCCAGGTTGCAGACCGCCAGTCCGGCCAGGAGGTCCACATACTCGCGGCCGTCCAGGTCGTAGAGGCGGCTGCCTCGGGCGCGGGACACGGCCAGCGGATAGCGGCCGTAGGTGCTGCACATCACTGTTGCGTCCCGTTGTTTGAGCTGTTCGAAGCTCTGGCCCATGGCGAACCTCCTCGTGGTTGCGACGTCGGAGCGCAATATTGCCTCGCGGTCCGGCGTCTGGGGCTGGAAACGGTTTCCAGCGCGCGGCCCCACGCCGCGCACGGCAAGGCAGGCTTCTATCGCGTTCCGGCGGAAATGGAAAGACGTGCGCGGCCTTGGACTTCTCCCGTCGGGGCAGCGGCATGAGCGGCATGGGCCGGTGGACAGGGCGCCCCCCCCTTGATACAGGCGTGCAGCAACGCGAGTTTCGCCCCCCACCGCCCGGAACCTCCATCCCGCCCCGCTGCCGCCCGCGCTGCAGCGACCGGCCGCCCGACGCATGAAGCCAATTGATCGAGACATCCGCAACATCCTGGTCTGCCAGCTGCGCCAGATCGGCGACGTGCTGCTCTGTACCCCGTCCTTGCGCCTGCTGGCCGAGCGCTTCCCGCAGGCCCGGCTGCAGGTCTTCACCGAGGCCCGCTGCGCCCCGATGCTCGAGCACAACCCTCTGCTGCACAAGGTCTGGACCGTGGACAAGCAGGTGCTGACCAACCTGCCCAAGGAGTTGGCCTGGTATTGGCGGGTGGCGCGTCAGAACTACGACCTGGTGGTGGATTTCCAGCAGCTCCCGCGCTGCCGCTGGGTGGTGGCCTTTTCCGGGGCGTCGGTGCGGCTGAGCTACCCGCCCCCCTGGTACAACCGGCTGCTCTACACCCACTGGGCCCAACCCCCGCGCGGCTACGCGGCCATGGCCAAGGCCGGGATCCTGGCGCCGTTGGGCATTACCTGGCAGGGGCAGCGGCCGGAGCTCCACCTCCTGCCCCACGAGATTGCGGACGCGGCCCGCCTGCTCAGGGGGCTGGGGCACGACCCGGAGCGCGACATCCTGGTGAGCCTGGACAGCACCCACCGCCGCAGCGCCAGGGCCTGGCCCGCCCAGCATTGGGGGCGGCTCCTGGCCATGGCCCAGGCACGAGAGCCCCGGCTGCGCTTTCTGCTGCACTTTGGCCCGGGCGAGGAACCGGCCGTGGCCCAGGTGCGCGCGGCGGCCCTGGGCGCCGGGCTCCCAGGGGAGCGTCTGCTCCAGCCCCCGCAAGTGTTGGGCCTGCGGGCCATGGCCGCCTGCATCGGGCAGGCGCGGCTGCACCTGGGGACCTGTTCCGCACCCCGGCACATGGCCGTAGCCCTGGGGGTGCCGAGCTTCACGGTGCTGGGCGCCACCAGCTGGGCCTGGACCTTTCCGGCGCCGGAGCACCGCCACGTCTGCCTGGCCGAGTTGGAGGGGCTGGCGTGTCAGCCCTGCAACCGCAACACCTGCCCCTTGTCCGACAGACCCCGCTGCCTCTGGGAGCTGACGCCCGAGCGGGTGCTGCCGCTGTTCCTGGAGCACCTGGACGGCTTCGTCAGGCGCTGACGGGTTCAGGGAGCAGGGGGCAGCAGGCTGTGGTACACGGCCAGGGTCTCGCGCAGGAATTCCCGGTGCGTGAGCTGGGGCAGGCGCTGCTGTTGCCGCTCTTGCAGCTCCTGCAGCCAGGCGGGATCCCGCAGGGCCCGGGCCAGCAAAGCCTCCAGGGCGGTCTGCTCCCCTGGGGGGCAGAGGGCCTCGGGGTCCAGGAGGTCGGGCATGACGCCCACCGCGGTTCCCAGCAAGGGGCGTTGGCAGGCCATGATCTCCAGGGCGGCCCGGGCAATGGCCTCGGACCAGAGGGAGGCCACCACGCCCAGGTCCAGGGCCGCGATGCAGGCCGGGACGTCCTGGCGGCGGCCGGTGATGCGCACCTGCTCCTCCAGACCGTGCTCGCGGACCCACTCCTGGATCAGGCTCTGGGGCAGGGCGCTGTCGTGGCCGATGAGCAGGAGCTTGAGCTGGGTGAAGCCGTCCTGGCGCAGCCTGGCCACGGCCTGGATCAGCTCGCGCTGCCCCTTGACGGTGTCGAAGCGGCCCAGCAGGCCGACGACGCAATCGTTGGCCGAGAAGCCGAACTCGCGGCGCATGCGTTCCCGGGCCACTGGGTCGAAGCGGAAGTACTGGTCGTCCACGCCCCCGTAGATGGTCCAGAGCTTTTGGGGCGGGGTGCCCAGGACCTGGCGGCAGTGGCGGGCCGCGGCCTGGTTGGTGAGGATCACGGCATCGGCGATGCGGTTGTGCAGCAGCCGGTTGGCTGCGGAATTTTTTGGGGGGCGCTGATCGCCCCTGGTGCGCACCAGGCGGAACCAGGGGTGTTGACGCCGCAGCAGCCCCCAGAGGAAAAAGCCTTCGCCTCGGTGGCAGTTCACGATGTCCGGACGCAGGTCCCGCACCAGCGCGGCCATGCGGCGGTAGCAGTCGAGCAGCACCACGGGGTTGGCACTGTTCAGGGGCAGGGCCAGGGTGTCCAGTCCCAGCTCCCGGGCCTGGCGCAGGGGGGGCGTGTCCGCGAGGCCGATGACCAGCACCTCGTGCCCGGCCTCGCGCAACAGGGCACCCAGCTGCACGCCGTACCAGGCCGTGGCGTTGTACCAGCGCACGTTGACGATCTGGAACACCTTCATGGGGCGCAACATAGGGCCGGAAGGGCGGCGGGGTCAAACCGAAAAGCCCTGTGCGCCGCACGAGGCTTGGCGTATACGGAATTCATGAACAACAACGAACAAGGAGCAGATCATGGAGCAGACGCATTTGCCGCGCAACCCGCGCTTGCCCGCGGAATGGGAACGCCACGCGGCCGTGTGGCTGGGGTGGCCCCACAACGCCAGCGACTGGGGACCCAAGTTCCCGGCCATTCCCTGGGTCTTCGGCGAGATGGTCCGCCTGCTGGCGCCCTCGGAGACCGTGCGCGTCCTGGTCAATGACGCGGCACACGAGGCCTCGGCCCGCAACGTGCTGGACAAGGCCTGGCCGGGCTGGGAGCAGCGACTGGGCGCGGACGGCAGCCCGGCCGTGGAGCTCCTGCACCAGCCCACCAATCGCGGCTGGACCCGCGACTTCATGCCCTTTTTCGTGGAGACCGCCACAGGGGGCGCCGTGGTCCGCTGCGCCTTCGACGGCTGGTCCCGCTACGACGACCACGAGCTGGACGCCATGGCGGGCGAGGCCATGGCCGCCCTCACGGCCCGGCGCAACGGCCTGGCCCTGTTCACCGCCCAGCACCAGGGGCGCCTCACGGTGCTGGAAGGCGGCGCTGTGGACGGCAACGGCCAGGGGCAGCTCCTGGTGACCGAAGAGTGCCTGCAGGACCCGGAACGCCAGGTCCGCAACCCCGGTTGGAGCAAGGGCGACTACGAGGCCTTTTTTCGCGACTGGTTCGGTGTCTCCCAGACCATCTGGCTGGGGCGCGGCATCCAGGGCGACGACACCCACGGCCATGTGGACGACTTCTGCCGCTTCACCGCGCCGCGCACCGTGCTGCTCTGCGAGGAGCAGAATCCGGAGGACCCCAACCACCAGGCCATGGAAGAAAACCGCGAGCGCCTGGAAGGGCTGCGCTTTCCCGACGGGGGGCGCCTGGAGATCGTGCGCCTGCCCATGCCCGCGCCCGTGTACTTCGGGGAGGAGCGCCTCCCGGCCAGCTACGCCAACTTCTACATCGGCAACAGCGTGGTCCTGGTGCCCACCTTCAACGACCCCCAAGACCGCGCGGCCCTGGGCCTGATCGCGGAGCACTTTCCGGGGCGCACGGTGGTGGGCCTGCACGCCGTGGACCTGGTGCTGGGGCTGGGCACGGTGCACTGCCTGACCCACGAGCAGCCGGTACTGGGCTGAGGCCGTGGCGGACAGGTGCCAGGTGACGAAACGGTTACGCCCCACCTGGGAGCGGAAAAATGTGAGGTGCGGGACGGCTTTTTGTGCCGCGTCACGTGTTTGTAACACGGAGATAATCATACCGACATCGACCCGCGGCTAGTCATACACGGTCTGGAGGAGAAGCCATGCAAAAGGAAACCATCCTGGTCGTCGAGGACGACGAGGACATTCTCAATCTGCTGCAGTTCAACCTCGAGGCCGCGGGCTTCGCGGTCATCGCCAGCGCCGACGGCTACGAAGGGCTGAACCTGGCCAAGGCCAAGCGCCCGGACCTCGTGGTGCTGGACATCATGCTGCCCGGCCTGGACGGCTTCGAGATCTGCAAGGAGCTCAAGCGCCGCAAGGAGACGGCCGCCATCCCAGTGATCATGCTCACGGCCCGGGGCGAGGAGGTGGACCGCATCGTGGGGTTGGAGCTGGGGGCCGACGACTATGTGGTCAAGCCCTTCAGCCCCCGCGAGTTCCTGCTGCGGGTCAAGGGCATTCTCAAGCGGGCCCAGCCCGCGGAAGAGGCCGGGGCGCGCGCCCGCTGGCAAAAAGACGGGCTCCTGGTGGATATGGAGGCCCACAAGGTCCTGGTGGACGAAGAAGAAGTGGACCTCACGGCCACGGAGTTCAAGCTCCTGAGCGAGCTGGTCAGCCGTCAGGGGCGGGTGCACACCCGCGACCAGCTGCTGAACCGGGTCTGGGGTTACGAGTTCGAAGGCTACGCACGCACCGTGGACACGCACATCCGGCGTTTGCGGCAGAAGCTCGGCCCCTACGCCCTGTTGGTGGAGACGGTACGCGGCGTGGGCTACCGGTTCAAAGAGTAGCGGACCGTGCGCAAGTGCTTTTCCTTCCGGGCCAGGGTGCTGCTGTCGTTTTTCCTGGTCATCGTGCTGGGTGTGCTGGCGCCGTCCTGGTACCTGCGCTCGGTGCTGCTGGAGGAATTGCGGGAAGCGGCCGTGGGTGACGCGACCCGGCTCCTGGACGCGGCGGAAGCGGCCCTGCTTCGGGCTGGAGAGCCTGGCGCCCGGGTGTTGGACGACCTGGCCCAGGGGCTGCGGGTCTCCCTGCTGCTCGCGGACCAGAAGGGGCAACCCCTGGCCGGAGCCGGAGCAGGGGTGGAGACTGACCTGGCACCGTTCATCCCCACGGGGGGCGGCAAGACCGCCGGGGATATGGTGGACCTGGAGTCCTGTTTCACACAGGGGCGGTTGCGGGCCTGGCGTCAGGTCGCGCTGCCCGAGACCGGTGCGCCCCAGGGCTGGTTGGGCGTGGTCGCTACGGCGGAGAACCTGCCCGAGGCCGTGGCGCGCATCAACCAGGGCGTGATGCTGGCCTTGGCCGCCGCGGTGCTCCTGGCCGGTCTGTTCAGCCTGTTCCTGGTGCGCTGGCTGGGCCGCTCCATGGAGGCCCTGATCTCAGTTTCCGAGGCCATCGGGCAGGGGCGCTATCGGGAGCGGGCCAGGCGCTTCAGCAGCCGGGAGCTGGACGCCCTCAGCCGCTCCATCAACCACATGGCCGAGAGCATCCAGGAGCAGATCCGGGTGATCACGGAGCAGAAGGAGCAGTTCGAGGCGGTGCTCAACAGCATGAACGAGGGCGTGATGGTGCTGGACGCCTCCTGTCGCATCCGCTCCGTGAACAGGGCCCTGACCCGTATCTTTCCCGAGTGCCGCAACTGCGAGGGGCGTCACCCCTTGGAGCTCATTTCCAGCCCGGAGTTGCAGCGGGCCTGTCTGGACGTGACCCAGGACGCGCAGCGCGGCCTGCGCACTTTTCAGATCGAGCCCCGCAAGGACGCGGTGTACGACGTGGCCATCGTCAGCCTGGTCAAGGAGGGGCGCGGACCCAACGACCTGGGCGCCGTGGCGGTGTTCCACGACATCAGCACCCTGAGTCGGCTGGAGCGGGTGCGCAGCGATTTCGTGGCCAACGTTTCCCACGAACTGCGCACGCCCCTG
>CAZNSV010000120.1:0-8627 GCA_964575775.1 uncultured Desulfovibrionaceae bacterium | reverse complement strand
TCTTCCCCGCCCCCGCCCTGGCGGCGCTGCTGCTCGCGCAGCTGCGCCTGCGCGCCGAGCGCTCCCGCGCCCGGCGCCGCCAGGCCACCCTCGCCCCCCTGGCCGCCGCGCCCCAGCTCGCCCCCTTGCGCCCCTTGACGGCCCTGCTGGAGCGCCGCGCCGCCCTGCAGCGTCAGGCCCGGACCCTGCGCCTGCAGGCCGCCTGCGCCGCCCCTCTGGTGGCACCTCCGCCCCTGGCGCCCCTCATTTCCTTGCAGGAGCGTCTGCAGGCCCTGCAGCGCCTGCGCTCCGATCAAACCGCCCTGCGCCAGACCCTGGAGCAGCAGCGCCTGGAGCTGGAGGCGTTCCGCGCCAAGGCCGCCAGCCGCATCGCCGCGCTGGGCCTCTGCCCCCTCTGTGGTGGGGCCCTGGACCCGGAGCAGGTCTTGGAAAAGGGGCACCGGCATGCCTGAACAACTGCCCCTGCTCGAGGCCCGGGGGCTGCTCTTCCTGGCCGACCCGCATTTTGCAGGCAGCCCGCCGGGGCAGCGCCTGGAAGGCTACCAGGAGCAGGTCCTGGCCAAGGTGGCGGCCGCCCTGGAACTGGCCAGGGAGCGCGACCTGGTGCCCGTGTTCCTGGGCGACGTGTTCCACTGGCCCCGGGAAAACCCCAACCAGCTCCTGGTGGCGCTCATCGAGCTCTTTGGCGAGCAGGGGCGCCTGCACCGCAAACCCTGGGCCCTGGTGGGCAACCACGACAAATACCAGGCCAACTACACCCGCGACGTGTCCCTGGCCGTGCTGGAGGCCGCGGGGGTGCTGCGGGTCATGAGCGAGCCCGGGCCGCAGTTCTGGCTGCGCACGCCGCAGCGCAGCCTGCTGCTGGGCGCTTCGCCGGATTTTGCGGAGCTGCCCGGCCCTCAGGTCAAAGGGGGCGACGAGGTGGTGCTCTGGGTGACGCACCACAACATCGGGTTCCCGGATTTTATGGAAAAGAAGGAGCGCATCCGCGAGATCCCGGGGGTGGACTGGATCGTGAACGGGCACCTGCACCGCCCCCAACCCACACAGGTCCGAGGGAGCACGCGCTGGGTCAACCCCGGCGGCCTGGTGCGCATGCAGTTCACGCGCTACAACCTGGAGCGGCGGCCCGTGGCGGCCATCTGGACCCCGGAGTGCGAGGCTCTGGGCGATCTGGAGCGCTGGGCAGTGCCCATCCGCCCCTTTGTGGAGGTCTTCGGGGAGCGCGAACTCCCGGCGGAGCCCCTGGGCGAGGCGGAGCGCGAGTCGCTGTTCCTGCAGGGGCTGGAGCGCCTGGCCTGGCGGCGGACCCGGGAAGGTCTCGGGTTAAAGCAGTTTCTGCAAGAGAATCTCAAGGAACCCAATGATCCGGACTGCACGCCGGAAGAACGGCTGGTCTGGCAACTTCACGCGGAGGTGACGGGTGGCAGGTAAGAACGGCGCTGAGCAGGATCAGGCCCTGGAACGGGAACTGGCCGGACTGCAGCAAGAGTACAAGCGCTTGAACGACCGGCAGCTGGTCACCGCGACCAGGCTGGAGAACATCGAGAAGCAGCTGCAGGAACTGGAGGCCCAGGCCCTGGAAGAGTACGGCACCGCCGACCCCGTGGCCCTGGAGCGGCTGCTGGAGGAAAAGCGCGCCGAGAACGCCCGGCTGGTGGACGAGTACCGGCAGCACATTCAGGAGATCAGCAACGGCCTCTCGGCCATCGAACAGGCCGAGCAGGACGGCCGGGACGAGGCCCAGGCGTGAACCGCGAGGGTTCCCTGCCGCTGCCCCCGGAAGGGGCGGAGCTCGAAGCCACCCTGGGGCAGGTCCGACGTCGGCTGGACCGCCTGCAGGGGCTGGCCGAGGAGCGCGTGCGGGGGCACGCCGAGGCGCGTAAACGCGAGACCGAGGCCCTGGAGTTCCTGGACCTGGCGCCCCGGGCCGAGGCCCGCATCCGCGAGCTGACCACGGCCCTGTTCGGCGAGATCCTGGACGACGTGGAGGCCAACCTCAGCCACGCCCTGCAAGAGATTCTGGGGCAGCAGCGCACGGTGCAAAGCCGCCGGGAGATCAAAGGGGGGCGCCTGCATGTCTCGCTCTACGTGCAAAGCCCGGAAGGCGACGAGGACATCCTGGTGGGGCAGGGCGGCTCGGTGTGCAACATCCTCTCCGCTCAGGCTCATCGCGCTTTCGCGTCTGGATGCGGGGCGGCACCGCCCCTTCCTGGTGCTGGACGAGCAGGACTGCTGGCTCAAGCCGGAGCTGGTGCCCGTGTTCATGAAGCTCATCGCGCGCATTGCGGAGAAGCTGGAGCTGCAGGTGCTGGTGATCAGCCACCACCCCGTGGACCTCTTTGCCGTGCACGCCCGACGCATCTACGAGCTGCGGCCGCGCAAGGAAGAAGGGGCGCAGTTGCTGCTGCGCAAGGCCCCGACGACGTTGGATTCTTTCGCCGATTCTCCTGTTCCGCCCGAGGGGGCAAATGAGCTTTGACAAGCGCACGGCCGGGCGCTAGGACGACTCTATTCTACCGTACTGAGTATTACCCCCAACGAGGCACCCATGGGATTCACCGTCTGGTTTACGGGCTTGTCCGGTTCCGGCAAGTCCACCCTGTCGCAGCTCTTGTACAGGGAGATGAAACGGCGCGGCCGCCGGGTGGAGCTGCTGGACGGCGACATCATTCGCAGCAACTTCAGCCAGGAGCTGGGCTTCAGCAAGCGCGACCGGGACATCAACGTGAAGCGCATCGGCTTTGTGGCGCACCTGCTCAACCGCAACGGCGTGGACTGCGTGGTGGCCGCCATCGCGCCCTATGCCGAGGCGCGGGCCACCAACCGCGAGCTGCTGGACAAGTACGTGGAGGTCTTCTGCGACAGCCCCCTGGAGGTGGTGGTGCAGCGGGAAGTGAAAGGGCTCTACAAGAAGGCCCTGGCCGGTGAGATTTTGCACTTCACCGGGGTCTCGGACCCCTACGAGACGCCGCAAGACCCCGAAATCCACGTGCACACCGACGCAGAGAGCGTGGAGCAGAGCTATGGCCGGGTCCTGGGCGTGGTGGAGCAACTGGGGCTGCTGCCCCCGGGTTTTCTCTGCGAGCGCGAGCCCTGCGGCGAGGCCGAGGACCGGCGGCGCCGGGAGCGGCTGGTGGCCCTGGGCTACGCCCGCAAGTGCTGAGCGCGCCCCCTGGCGCAATTTCACCTTGCTGCAAGGGTCCCACCTGGAACACGTTTCAATTGTTTCAGGGGCAGGCATCAGGGCAGCGAGCCCTGATCAATGGCACAACGACGATCCTAGAGCAGGAACACCGCCACCTGCACCAGCCCCACCAGAAAACCCAGGATGCCGCCCACCAGTTCGATGAAGCGGAATTCCTTTTTCATGATGGCGAA
Source organism: uncultured Desulfovibrionaceae bacterium (assembly GCA_964575775.1). Taxonomy (GTDB): domain Bacteria; phylum Desulfobacterota; class Desulfovibrionia; order Desulfovibrionales; family Desulfovibrionaceae; genus CAZFCK01. The sequence continues at coordinate 5,246 of CAZNSV010000120.1, read as the reverse complement.
GAGGATTTCCTCGATCTTGTCCATGGAGAAGGACTCCACCTTCTGCCGCACCAGCTCGCTGAAATCCAGGCGCGACTCCAGTTCCGCCGTGGTCTCCTCCAGCACCCGGGGGATGAGGCGGCCCAGCTCCTCGGCCATGAGGGCCTTGATCTTCTCCGCGGCCTGGGAATTGAGGAACATGGCGATCATGGGGTTTACGGCCGTGAGCTTCTCGCTGATCAGGGTCTCCACGTAGTCGTGGGAGAGGGTCTTGATCTTCTCCACAAAGGCCGGATCCTGCAGGATCACGGTCACGTCCTCGTGGGAGATGAGCTCGCCCTGCACCATGTTGCCCAGGTTGCGGGCCAGGGCCTGCTGCCGTTTGGGGAAGATGCCGTGCAGGGTCACGAACAGGAAGCGCACCGGGCGGCGCGGATGAAAGAGCATCTTCACGGCCAGATAGTTGGTCAGCCAGCCGATGAAGGCGCACAACAGGGGCGAGAGCGCAAGTTTCAGGGTAAAGATATCCATGGCAGGGTCAGGGGCTGGTCTCGGTTTTGGAGGGTTTCTCGGGCTTGGAGGCGGGCGCGTCCTTCCAGTTCCACCACTTGAGCAGTTTGGGATCGTGCTCCGTGCGCTCGGCGAAGTAGACCGCGCAGCGCAAGACGTAGAGCATGCAACGGTCCACCCGGCACTGTTGCAGGGCGCGGAGCCGCTCGTAGAGCGCCTCCGGGTCCTGCCCGGCCAGCTCCGCCACCCGGGTGAAGCCCAGGCGCAGCAGATCGGCGGCCACGGACTTGCCCACGCCGGGGATGCGTTGTAATTCCTTGAGAACTTGTGCCGTGTCTGGCCTGGTTTGGGCTGGGCGTGGGGCAGCGTGCGGAACCGAGCTCATGGGCGGCACACATATTTCTGAGAGCACAAAATGGTTACCATTTTGTTGCTCGAAGTTATAAGAACGACCACGCTGCAAGCGTGGTTGTGGTGGCGTAGCCGCCGGAGCAGAAAGTTACGTCCTTTCTGCTCCAAGTGATAGAACAGGAAGGCGATAATGGCAATGGGGCAGACACCCCCGCGCGGGGTGGTGGTGGCCGGGACCCACAGCGGCTGCGGCAAGACCTCGGTCACCCTGGGGCTCCTGGCGGCCTGGGTGCGCCAGGGGCTTGCGGTGCAGTCCTTCAAGGCCGGGCCGGACTTCATCGACCCGGGCCTGCACGCCGCCGTCACGGGCCGCGCCTGCCAGAACCTGGACGGCTGGCTGTTGGGGCGGGAGCGCTGCCGAGAACTCTTCCACCGCCATTGCCACGGCGCCGATCTGGTGCTGGTGGAAGGCGTGATGGGCCTTTTCGACGGCGCCAGCGGCAGGGGTGAACAGGGCTCCACCGCCGAGCTGGCCAAGTGGCTGGACCTGCCCGTGCTGCTGGTGCTGGATGCCCGCTCCATGGCGCGCTCGGTGGCGCCCCTGGTGCAGGGCTTTGCCCGTTTCGATCCGGAACTGCGCCTGGCCGGGGTGCTCTGCAACCGCGTGGGCAGCGCACGGCACCGGGAGCTGCTGGAGGAGGCCCTGCTGAGCGCCTGCCCGGATCTGCCCCTGGTGGGCTTCCTGCGGCGCGAGCCCGACGTGACCCTGCCCGAGCGGCACCTGGGGCTGGTCACGGCCCAGGAGGGGGTGCTCACGCCCAAGCGCCTGACGGCCCTGGCGGACTGGGTGAGCGCGGGGGTGGAGCTGGGCGCCCTGCAACAGCGCCTGCCTCAAGTGCAAGGGGCGGACCCGGCACCGACACCCCGGGCCGCGCACCGCGTTCGGTTGGGGGTGGCCCGGGACCAGGCCTTCTGCTTCTGCTACCCCGAAAACCTGCGCATTCTGGAGGCCTGCGGCGCCGAGCCGGTCTTCTTCTCGCCCCTGCAGGACCAGGACCTGCCCCCGGACCTGGGGGGGCTTTATTTCCCGGGCGGCTATCCCGAGCTGTACGCGGCCCAGCTGAGCGCCAACGCGGGCCTGCGCCGGGCCGTGCAGGCCTTTGCCCGGAGCGGGCGGCCGGTGTACGGCGAGTGCGGGGGCTTCATGTACCTCATGGAGGCCCTGCACACGGCCGAGGGCGTGTTCCCCATGGCCGGGGTTCTGCCCCTGCAATGCGCCATGGCGCCGCGCCTGGCGGCCCTGGGCTACCGCGAGCTCATCACCCGCGAGCCGGGGCTTTTCGGCCCGGCCTGGACCATGCTCAGGGGGCACGAGTTCCACTACTCCCACCTGCTGGAGCCCGCCGCGCAGCTGGGCGGGGGCTACAAGGTGCTCGATGCCCGGGGCCGGGACTGCGGGCCCGAGGGCTTTCGGCAGGGCTCGGTCCTGGGGTCCTACATCCACGTGCATTTCGGCAGCAACCCCGATGCGGCGGCCGCGTTCGTGGCGGCCTGTGCCGGTCAACCTTTTTCAGGAGCCAACCATGCGTGATCTGCCCAGCCCTCTGCCCCCCGAAGCCATCGAACCGCGCTCCCTGGCCATCATCGACGTGGAGGCGCCGCAGCCCCGCCCCTTCCAGGGGGAAGCCTGGGAGGTGGTGCGGCGGCTGATCCACACCACGGCGGATTTCGAGCTCATGGAGCGGGTGCGCTTTCACCCTGGGGCCATCGCGGCCGGGGTCGAGGCCCTGCGCAACGGCTGCACCGTGGTCACGGATACGGAAATGGCCCGGGTGGGCATTCCGGAGCGCCGCATTCGCCCCCTGGGGTGTCGGGTGCTCTGCCTGCTCAACGACCCCCTGACCGAGGCCCTGGCCACGGAGCGGGGCCTGACCCGCACCGCGGCGGCCGTGGACCTGGTCATGGAGGGGCGCTCCCCGCTGCTCAAAGGAGGGGCGGAGGGCTGCATCCTGGCCGTGGGCAACGCACCCACCGCGCTGCTGCGCATCCTGGAGCGCCTGCGGGAAGGGCTCCCGGCCCCGGCCCTCATCGTGGGCATGCCCGTGGGTTTCGTGCTGGCCGCCGAGAGCAAGGACTGCCTGGTGGAGCAGGAGGCGGTGTCCTTCATCACCATCCTGGGGCGCAAGGGCGGCTCGCCCCTGGCCGCGGCCACGGTCAACGCCCTGGCCATCCTGGCGGCGCGCAACGCGGGCTGAGGTCGGCCCCTGTGATCAGGACCTGCGGGAGCAACGCAGGGTGTGGAGCTCGCCGAGCCCGGCCAGGTTCGCCAGCTCCCGGATCGGGCGCGGGGCCTTGGCACCCGGCGCGGCGAGTCCCAGCTCCTCCGCCAGGCCCCGCACAAAGGCGGCCGAGCCCAGGATGCCGCTGTCCGTAAAGGTGCGCGAGCGGCTGCAGAGCAGGGCGCGCAGGGCCGTCAGGTCTTCCGCCGGGGGGGACTGTTCGTCCAGCAAGGCCTCCAGCAGGGCGCGGTAACGGTCCAGGGGCTCGCCCCCCAGGCCCGTGCCAGGCAGGAGGCTCCAGTCCACGGGGCCGTAGTCGAGGGACAGCAGGCCCTCGGCATTGCCCGCCAGCTCGTGGCAGCCCAGGGAGGACCAGCGGTACTCCGAGGGATGCCGGACCAGCCCCCCCCGCCAGGGGTTGAGGTCGATGTAGGCCAGGGTCAGGAGCAGGGGCAGCCCCTCCTCCACGATGACGCTCGTGAAGCGTTGGTTCCAGAAGAAACCGCCGCGCTTCTGCTCCCGGTTGTAGAACCGGGCGAAGTGCTGCTTGATGTCGCCGAGCAGGTGGGGCAGGCTGCCCTCACGGGATGCGGTGCCGGGGCGCAAGCGCGCGAGCAGGTGGAAGTGGTCGCCCATGAGGCAGAAGCCCAGGACCTCGGCGTGGTGCCGGGCGGTGTGGAGCTGCAGCACCGTGCGCAGCTGGTCCTTGTAGAGGTCGGTGATGGGCAGACCGCCCAGGACGCTACGGGAGACCACATGATACACTGTGGGGCGCCCCCCAGGGAGCATGCGGTTGCCGCGCGGCATGGACACCTCCTCATGGTTCGCGTCGTTCGCATCGTTCGCGTCGTTCGCGTCGTTCACGTCGCTGGCTGTGGGGGCATTGTGGCCAGGGGCGGTGGCGCTGTCCAGGGAAAAGGCGAGGCTGCCCCCTCGGGCTGCCTCAGGGGTGAAGGTCCTGGCGGTGCGCATGCTTCCCCGATTTCTGGGCCGGGCTTCCCGATTCGCCGCCCCTGATGTCCCCATTGCCCGTCCGTGCGGTGTGCACTGCGCCGGAGGGCGGGTTGCACAAGTTCGCGGCTTTGCTTATGCCTGGGGTGATCCTCCGCTTTTTCGGCGGGGAGCGGCACAGCACGGAAGGGAGCCATGGTCGAAGCGCTGCTGGAATTCTACAAGGCGGTTCTGGAAGAACGGGAGCCCGAAAAGCTCCTGCGCCTGTTCCTGCGGGCCATGCTGGCCGTGCAGGGCGTGGAGCGCGGATCGCTCTGGGTTCGGCGCGGGGACCACTGCCTCTGCGTGGAGGCCCTGGGCCCCCAGAGCGAGACTATTCGCGGTCTGTCCCTGCCCCTGGACGTGCCCAGCGTGGTGGGCTGGGTGCTGGAGCACGGCGAGATGACCATTGCCGAGCCCGGCAAGGACAGCCGCCACCATGCGGCCGTGGAGGAGAAGGTGGACCGCAAGTCCACCCTGATCCTCTGCCTGCCCCTGATCCTGCGCGACGGCAGCGTGTACGGCGCGGTGCAGATCATCGACACCTCCGCCGCCGGGGACAAACTGAACCTGGATCCCGCCTTCCTGCGGCTGCTGCAGGCCCAGGTCACCGTGGGGGCCATCGCCCTGTCCAACTCCCTGGAGTTCATGCTGCAGCAGCAGGAGAACCTGGCCCTGCAGCACGCGCTCAAGGGGCTGCGCAGCTCGGGCTCCATCATCGGCCACAGCGCGGCCCTGCAGGAGACCCTGCGCCTGGCCCGGGACTACGCCCGCACGGACTTTCCCGTGTGCATCACGGGCGAGAGCGGCACCGGCAAAGAGCTCTTCGCCCACGAGATCCATCGCCTCTCCCAGCGCCGGTACCAGCCTTTCCTGGTCCAGAACTGCAGCGCCATTCCCGAGACCCTGCTGGAGAGCGAGCTCTTCGGCTACAAGAAGGGCGCCTTCACCGGCGCCAACCAGGACAAGACCGGGCTCTTTGCCGCGGCGGACGGGGGCACCGTGTTCCTGGACGAGATCGGCGACATGCCCCTGGCCCTGCAGGCCCGCATCCTGCGCGTGCTGCAGAACGGCGAGGTCAAGGCCCTGGGCTCCACCCGCAGCGTCACCGTGGACGTGCGCATCCTCTCGGCCACC
>CAZNSV010000119.1:0-8629 GCA_964575775.1 uncultured Desulfovibrionaceae bacterium | reverse complement strand
CCTGGCGCAACCTGCAGCAGAGCAGCGACCCCGCGGTCAAGAACATCTCCGGCGAGAGCTTCGCCAAGCGGATGCTCCTGCGCCAGACCGCCTGCTCCGGCTGCCCCGTGGGCTGCATCCACATCGGCCTGCTGCGCCAGCAGTACGCCACCCAGCACGAGTTCCTCTACAAGCAGGTCAACTACGACTACGAATCCATCTTTGCCCAGGGCTCCATGCTGGGCATGACCCAGGCCTCCGACGTCCTGGCCCTGCTGGACGAGACCGAGAAGCAGGGGCTCGACGTCATGAGCTCGGGCGTGGCCCTGGCCTGGGCCACGGAGGCTCTGGCCAAGGGGCTGATCAGCCGCGAGGAGACCCTGGTGGATCTGGCCTTCAACGACGTCAACGGCTACCTGGCCGGTCTGCACTACCTGGGACAGCAGCCCAACGAGTTCTACCAGCTCCTGGCCCAGGGCACCCTCAAGGCCGCGGCCCACTACGGCGGCGAAGACTTCGCCTGCGTGCTGGGGCAGGAAATGGCCGGCTACGCCACGGGCGAAGTCTTCTACACCGCACAGACCCTTGGCTTCCGCCATTCCCATCTGGACACCGGGGGCTACAGCTATGATCAGAAGCACAAGGATCAGGACGTGGAAAAAGTGGTGAACTTCCTGGTGGAGGATGAGCGCCAACGGGTGGGGCTCACGTCCATGGTCTCCTGTCTCTTTGCCAGGGGCATCTACACGCCCCAACGCCTGCAGGAAGCCCTGAACTCCATTGGCTACCGCGCGGTGGCCGACGCGTTCGAGCAGAGCTCGGCCCGGATGCAGGCCCTACGCTGGGCCCTCAAGCTGGATTCGGGCTTCGACCCCGCAGCCGCCCGCATCCCCAAACGCTATCTGGAAGTGGTCACCTGGAAAGGCTCCGCCGACCCCGCCTATCTCGACGGCCTTCTGGCCCGCTACGGCTCCGCCATTCTCGATCTGGGGCAACAGGGGCGCGCGGCCCTGCCCCCCAAGGCCGATTGAGCCGGACCGCCAAGCAGACACAACAACGCGGCGGCGTCCTTCCTTCTGGGAGGGACGCCGCCGTTGCTTTTGATCAGAGGTCCCTACAGCCCTTGCCGGGCCAACAGCGCCTCGAACTGCGCCGCATCGGCAGTGATGCGCTCCAGGGCCTGATGCCAGAAGGCAGGCTTGGTGATGTCCTGCCCCAGGGTTTGGGCCACGGCCTCCTCGCAGCCCGCGCTGCCGGTGAGCCGCAGCAGGGCCTCGTAGTCCGCAAGGAACACCGCCCCCCGCTCTTGCAACTGGGCGGCCAGGCTCAGGCTGAACAAGAAGCCGAAGGTGTACGGGAAGTTGTAGAACGAGACCCCGGTGATGTAGAAGTGCAGCTTGGAGGCCCAGAACAGCGGATCCAGGCGCTCCGGGTCCAGCCCGCCCCCGAAGCAACGCCGCTGGGCCTCGAGCAGCAGTTCCGCGATGCAGGACAACGCCACCTCCCCCTGCCGCCGCCGCTCGTAAAACGCCCGCTCGAACTCGTAACGCATGCGGATGTCGCACAGGAAGGTCACGGCATCGTTGCAACGGGCCGTGAGCACGGCCAACCTGGTGCCGTCGTCACTGCGGGGCGAAGCCAGGATGGCGTCCTGCAGCAGCCGCTCCGAGAAGGTCGAGGCGGTCTCGGCCAGGGTCATGGGGTAGCGGGCCGCGAAGACCCGCATGGGGCGCAAGCAGCGCGTATGATAAGCGTGCCCCAGCTCGTGGGCCAGAGTCTGCACGTCGCCCAGCCCCCCGCCGAAACTCATGAACACATAGGATTCCCGGGCCAGGAGCGAACTGCTGCAGAAGGCGCCGGGGCGTTTGGCCTCGCGTTTCTGGGCCTCCACACGCCGCCCCTCGAGCATTTCCCGGGCAAAGGCCCCCAGGGCCGGGTACCCGGCGTCAAAGGCCTCCAGCACCAGGGACACGGCCTGCTCCCAGGTGTAGCGCGCCCCCGTGGCCTGGGGGATGGGGCAGTAGAGGTCGGCGAAGCCCAGGCGCTCCTGCCCCAGACAGCGGGCCTTGAGCCGCATGATGCGCTCCGCCGTGTCCTGGGCCGCGGCCACCGCCGTCCACATGGCCTCCACACTCTCCCGCCGCACGGCGGCGTCGAAGAAGGGCTTTTCCAGATAGTCACCGAGGCCCCGGTGCTTGTAGAGGGTCAGCCGAGTGCCGGAAATGGCGTTGAGAGCCGCCGCGGTCACGGGGGCCACCTGCTCCCAGGCGGCATTGGAGCGCGTGAGGGCCTCCTGCCGCACCACCGGGTCGGAGTCCTCCAGCAGGGAGCGCTTCTGGGCCATGGGCACCTGCACCTCCCCCTGCTCCGTGCGCCCCAACAGCTTGGCGGGCATGGAGAAGGTCAGGCGACCGGCCAGTTCGTCGTAGAGCCGCCCCCAGGCTTGAATGCCGTCCACGCCCAGTTCCGCGGCCAGGATCTCCTCCCCGGTCTCCAGGCTCCAGCCCGCCTCGCGCCGCAGACGCTCCAGGGTGTAGCGGGCGCCTTCCAGCTCGGGTCGGTCCAGCAGGGCCGCAAAGGCCGCGTCGTCCACCTCCCGCAGGGCCTTGAGCACGGGGGCGAAGGCGGCGGTGAACCGTGCCCCCAGAGTGGAAAGATTGGCCAGGGCGGCCTTGTAGCGCTCGTCACGCACGTCCGCCGCGGCCTGGCAGCCGGTGTAGCAGGAGAGGTGCGAGAACAGGGCCATGAGCTCTTCGTCCAGGACCAGGAGCGCGGCCCAGTCCGCCACATTGTCCGTTCGGATGTGCCCCAGTTCGAGCGCCAGGGATTCCAGGCGCGCCAGCCCTGCTTCGAGGCGGCGCAGGTGTTCCTGGTGTTCAGGGCCAGCGAATTGCGGAAAGAGTCCGCCGAGATCCCAGATATCGTGCATGGTTGCCTCGTGCTTGCTTGGGTGGACGGTCTCCACCGGTGTCGTGTCCTGCCTGCCGGAGCCTTGGGCTGCCGGGCAGCGCCAATGTGCAGGGTTTGGGCGCCGGGGGCAAGCCCCCCGCGGTCCTCGGACCCTGCAGAAAAAAATGCAGGGATGCAAAAAGTTGCTTGACAGCAGCCCCTGTTTGGGTCAAAAGTGCTGTTCTTTGGAAGCGGGAGTAACTCAGTGGTAGAGTGCAACCTTGCCAAGGTTGAAGTCGCGGGTTCAAATCCCGTCTCCCGCTCCACCGAACACGCCACCGGCCCTTCTGGGCCGGTTTTTTTTCGTCCTCTGCGGCGCTGCCCAGGGCCGCGACTTTGCTTTGACAATCCATACCAAGTGAGTATACATACGGCCGTCGTAGTAGTATGCTTAGGGGCTCGGCTGTGGTATGCGCCTTGCCGACCAGCGGATGCGCCGACCGGCTCTCAGGAGCCAACAGGGCCTGACGCACTCGGGCCACGCTCTGTTGGCGACCGGCTCCGCTCCCGGCACTGCCAACAGCCCTCAGCCAAGGAGACACCATGCTGCGAACCATACTGAATGCGCCCCTGGATGAACTCATGTCCCTGGCGCGGGAGCGTTTCGAGGTGGATTTCGACACGGTGCGCGTAGCCGGAACCAGCCTGGAGATCCTGCAGATCCGCAACATGGTCGATTATGTGGAGGCCCTGGCGGAGCAGAATCCCGACCAGCCCTTGACCCTGCCCTTTTGGGCCCGGATCTGGCCTTCCAGCCTGCTCCTGGCCTATTATATCGACCGTTTGCCCGTGCAGGACGCCGGTCTGCTCGAAATTGGCGCCGGTGTCGGCGTCAGTTCCCTGTTCGCCGCGAGCAAGGGATTTCGGGCCATCTTGTCCGACAACAACGATGACGCCCTGCTCTTCGCCCGGATCAACATCCTGCGCAATGGCCTCCAGGACAGGGCCCAGGTGGCCCATGTGGACTTCACGACCACCAACTTCGAGCAGCGCTTCAAGTGGATCATCGGTTGTGAAATCCTGTACCGCGACGAATGCTTCCGCCCCCTGGTGAAATTCCTACTGCGTCACCTGAGCCCGGACCCCGAGGCCGAGGTGGTGCTGGCCCTTGACTACATCCGCAAGGCCAAAAAGTTCTTTCAGGTGGCCGAACCGGAATTCCTCATGCAGCAGCAGACCGTGGGCTGCAAGGGGGGGCCGGACGGCAAGGACCGCCACCTCTGTACCATTCACCGACTCAAACCCAGGAAACCGCTATGATCAAGCTCGTTGCCTGCCCCAAGGGCTATACCTTGGATCAGGACAAGGCCATGCCCCCTGCCCGGACCATCCAACGTGTCAGGGAACGTCTCTCCGACAGCGGCACCCGGATCCTCGCCGCCACCCGTCGCATCGATACCGGCCGGCTGGGTATCCCCGTTTTTCTGAGCGAATGCGGTCCGGACGCCCGGGCCGTGATGCCCACCCGCAAACAGATGGGCAAGGGCGCCTCCCCCGAACAGGCCGAAGCCTCAGCCCTCATGGAACTGGTGGAGCGCTTCAGTTTCTTCACCCGCTGGAACAGTCCCGCCGCTTTCCAGGTCTGGAACTACAGTGAAGCCGAGGCCTGCAGCCCTCTGCCCGTCATGCCCCTCAAGCGGATCCTGCAGTCCGTGCAGGAGGAACTGCCAGAGGAGCAGGCTCGGCGGATCATGGACCTCTGGTTCTGGCAGTTCCATCCGGCCACCGACCTCTGCGCCGGAAAAGAGGAGATGATCCCCCTGGAATGGTTCAAAATCCTCAACGAATTCAACGGCTCCTCGGCCGGAAACACCCATGAGGAATCCATCCTGCAGGGGGCTTGCGAACTGGTGGAGCGCCATGTCTGCGCCCTGACCGATCGGGAACGCCGCCCCCTGCCCACCATCGACCCCACCTCGTTGCGCGACCCCGTGCTGCTGGATCTCATGGCGCGCTTCACCAGAAACGGTGTACAGGTCCTGCTCAAGGACATGACCCTGGGGCAGCCCGTACCCACCGTGGGCGCCATCTGCCACGATCCCGCCACCCTGGCCAAGGGGCACTCCGAAATCGTCTATACCGCCGGGACCGCGAGCTCTCCGGCCAAGGCGGCCATTCGCGCCCTCACCGAGGTGGCCCAGCTGGCCGGTGACTTCGAAACCGCCTCGGTCTACGAGGCCTCTGGCCTGCCCAAGTACGCGAGCCTGGAGGAGGCGCGGTGGCTGCAAGATGGTCCCGTGGTCGCCCTGGACAGCCTGCCCGACGTGGAGACCGACGACTTCCGCGACGAACTGCTGGCCCTGTGCAAGGGACTGCAGGACAAGGACCTCGCCCTGTACAGCGTGGACATGACCCATCCGGGACTGGGCATCCCCGCCCACTACAATCTGGTGCCGGGGTTCCAGTTCCGCGAACGGGACCGCCACGCCAGCCTCGGCCTCTTTGTGGGGCGCAAGCTCGCCGAACAGGCCCCCCTGGACGATGCCCTGACCGGGCTGGAAATCCTGGCGGACGTCTACCCCAAGGGGCACTTCCTGCCCTTTTTCCAGGGCCTGTTGCAGCTCCGGCTGGAAGAGTACGATGTCGCCCGCCAGGCCTTCTGCCAGGCCGAACCCCTGCAGCCAGACGCCGACAATCAAGCCCTGGCCGCCTTTTACACCGCCTACAGCCATACCTTGCAGGGGCAGTGGCAAGAGGCCCTGCCCCCCCTGGACAGGGCCATCGCCTGTTGTAACGAACACAAGGAGTTCTACAACCTGCGCGGGGTGGCTCAATTCAAGCTTGGCATCTACGAGAAGGCGGCCCTGGACTTCACCCAGGCCCTGCAGCTGGATCGCGGTTCGGCCATGGACCTGGCCAACCTGGGACTCTGCTACAAATTCATGGGGGAATCCGACAAGGCGCGCCAGGCGTTGCAGACGGCTCTGGAGCTGGAGCCTGGGCTGGATTTCGCGCGAACACACCTGGAAGAGCTGGGGGCCTGAGGCCCTGCAGCCCCCCCGAAGGGGCTCAAAAGGCATTGACAAACCAAGTTTGCCAACATAAGAAGGCAGAATGTTTTTTGACGCATACCCTGCCGGGGTACGTACCAGCTCCGTTCAGGGCTTTTGGGTACTGGGTCCGGGATTCGGGCCTTATTTGACACATACCACAGGCTTATGGTAGGCGAAGAAACATCTTACAAATTGTGCGAGGAGGAATCCACATGGCAACTATTGAATTCGGCGGCAAATCTTTTGATGTGGACGAGGACGGTTTTCTGCAGAAGTTCGAAGACTGGTGTCCCGAGTGGGTCGAATACGTAAAGGAAAGCGAAGGCATCAAGGACATCAGCCCTGAGCACCAGAAGGTCATCGAATTCCTTCAGGACTACTACAAGAAGAACGGCATCGCCCCCATGGTGCGCATTCTCTCCAAGGTGACCGGCTTCAAGCTGAAGCAGATCTATGAGCTGTTCCCCTCCGGCCCCGGCAAGGGCGCCTGCAAAATGGCCGGCCTGCCCAAGCCCACCGGCTGCGTCTAGACCGCACCAGATTCGCCTGAACGCAAAAGCGGAGGTTTCGACCTCCGCTTTTTTTTGTCCTCACGTCCAGGCAAAACAATATGAATATGGCGTGTTACAGGAACAAAACGGCCATCTCAGAGGGCTTGGGCACGACGGAAGAGCTGCTCCTTGCGGCTCTCGAAAATGAGGGCGGAGCGCAAGGCCGCGATGGAGAGGGCGAGGACGCTGAGGATGATGATGACGCCCCTGCGCAGGGCCCACTTTTCGGACTCGGTCATGCCCACGGCCCAGGTATAGCCCTGATCCTGGGCGTACCACATGCCCAGGGGCAGCAGCACCAGGCCCAGGGCCAAGCCTATCAGTTCGAGCCAGAAGAAGGTCTTGCCCAGGATAAGCAGGAACAGAGTGGAGTCGCGCACGATCTTCAGGGTCTTGAGCTGGCTCTCGAGCTTGAGCAGCCGCTCTTCCACCTTCTCCACCAGTTCCGAGGCCCGGCGGAAATTCTCGGCCATCTGAAAGTGCTGGGTCAGGGCCCAGTTCAGGCTGCGGGCGCAATAGTTGAATTCCTTGTTGAACTCCACCAGGATGCGCGGGAATGGGAACCAGGAGGCCTCGGCCTGGATGACCTTGAGCCGCTCCATGTAGCTCTGGAAACGGGACTTCATGCGCTTGCTCTCGTCGTCCACCAGGCTCATGAGTTCCCGGCTGACCAGCACGCGCCCCTGGGCCACGCGGCTGAAGGCAACGTAATTGCGGATCTCCCCCTCGCGTTTGAGGCGGGCGATCAGGTCCCGCATTTGTTCTGCCTTGGGTTGTTCGTCGCTGAACCACTTGCGGATTTCCGCGGACAGGGAGTCCAGGTTCTCTTTTTCCTCTCCGGCCTTGAGTTCCGCGCTGGTCCAGGGCGTATAGAGCGCGGCCAGCAGCTGCAGATGCCCCCGCTCCAGTTCGCTGTCGATGAGCATCCGGTTGAAAATATGCGCTTCGCGCTGGAACAAATCCTCGAAAAAGCCCATGGCCTGGTCAGCAAAGCCCATCTTTACCAGGCAGACGCCCTGACGGTACTGGGCGTCCACCCAGCGGGGGCACAAATGCAGCACCATCTTGTAGAGTGAGCTCGCCTGCTGCAGCTTGCCCTGGATCTCCAGACAGCGCGCCTGTAAAAAGATCTGCTGCCCCTGCTGCAAGGGGGTGCTGGAGATGACCTCCGCCTCCTTCCAGATGCCGATGGCCCGGGGCATGTCCCCGCGTTCCAGGGCAGCGTAACCTTGCAGGTTACGGATTTTCAGGTCGCGAGGGCTTTTCAACAAGGCCTGGTTGAGAATGCGCTCGGCCTGGACAGGCTCTCCCTGACGCAGGGTGTGCAGCGCCTCCCAAGCCGGAGATTTGTCCACAGGGGCCAACTGCTGCAGTCCGCGCGGGTAGTCCTTGCCCACACTGCGCCAGACCGCCGTGGACATGCGAAACTGCACCGGCGCATTGATCTCGAACATGGCCCGGACCAGCAGCCCCTGGTCGTTGTCGCTCTGCAGCAGCGCCACGATCCCGCCCTCGGGATCCGCAGCCAGGGCCTTGTCGATACCCTCCAGGCTCTGATTCAAGACACTGAAATCCAGACGCGCCACATCCTCCCAGATGTCCAGCTGCAGTTCCTCGACCATCCGGCTGGGGCATTTCTGCAGCGGGTGGCTACGCAGTCCGCAATAGAAACAGTGGGCCTCCTTGCCGGAGACCAGTCTCTTGGGCAGCTCCACCTGCATGACCCCGGACTCCTGATCGTAGTCCTTGGACAGGGAGACGTTGCACCAGTCATCGAGGCTGTTCTGCTCCACGGAAAAGCGCACGTCGTTGATCCGGAAGTGGTCACCCAGCAGGAAGGCCGTGCGGTAGTTCATGTGCGGAAAATCCGGCATGAGCTGGTCCCAGTCCAGCAGCACCTTCTTGGGGAGGTCCACGTTGTAGTTCAGCCCCTTGCGCTCTACGATCACCACGGCGCAGGGCCAATAGCGGCCGGTGCCCTCTTCCTTGAGCTTGCGGATGAACTGGAGGAACTCCTGACAGAAACCGCGCAGGACCCGCAGGTTCTCCAGAGGCGCCATCAGGTAGAAATCGTGGATCATGAAGCGCAGCTTGTTGCGCTTGATGAGCAGTTCCAGTTCCGGAAAGAACTCCCGCCATCCGTTCTGGAAGCCCTTG
>CAZNSV010000118.1:0-8647 GCA_964575775.1 uncultured Desulfovibrionaceae bacterium | reverse complement strand
CAGGGCCTCCTCGATGGCGTTGAACAGCGTGTCCATCTCCACCGGTTTGGTCAAATAGCCGTCCATCCCAGCGCCCAGGAATTTCTCGCGGTCGCCGGTCATGGCGTAGGCCGTCAGGGCGATGATGGGGGTGGCGGCCTTGGCCTCGCCGGCCTCGCCCCTTCTGATGCGCCGGGTGGCTTCCAGGCCGTCCATGACCGGCATCTGGATGTCCATGAGGATCAGGTCGAAGTCCCCTTCCCGCAAGGCCTCCAGGACCTGTTGCCCGTCCTCGGCAACATGGACGCTGCAGCCGATCATGTTCAGCTGCTTGACCACGACCATGGCGCTCAGGGCATCATCCTCGGCGAGCAGCACCCTGCACGGCTTGCCGATGGCCACGCTCGCCACCGCAACCGGCGGCTCCTTGCCCATGCGCTCTTCCGCGCGGGCAAAGGGCAGGCAGAGATAACAGGTGGAGCCGACGTTCAGCTCGCTGACCACGCAGAGCTCGCCGTCCATGAGCCGCACCAGGCGCTTGACGATGGAGAGCCCGAGTCCGGCGCCCTGGAACTTGCGGGCGAAGCTGACTTCGACCTGGGTGAAGGGTTCGAAGAGTTCGCCGAGCTTGGCGTCGGGGATCCCGATGCCGGTATCGCGGACAATGAAGAGGATGCGCTGCTCGGCGTGGTTGCGCCCCCGAATGGGATGGGCCTCGATGCTCACCGCCCCCGTGGGGGTGAACTTGATCGCGTTGCCCACCAGGTTGTTGAGAATCTGCTGCAGCCTGCCGGAGTCGCCCACCAGCGTCTCGGGCACGCCATCGCCGATGGTGAGGGTCAGTTGCAAGCGCTTCTCCCGCGCCGAGAAGGCAAAGAGCTGCTGCACCAGCACCAAGGTAGCGGAAAAATCGAAGGGGCGTGCCGGATCTCCATCACCCCGGCCTCGATGCGCGACAGGTCCAGAATGTCGCCGATCAGCTGCACCAGCCGCCGACAGGACAGGATGGCCATGTCGGCGTACTCGGTCTGCGCCGGGTTGAGCCCAGAGAACTGCAGCAGCTGCACCATGCCCATGATGCCGTTGATGGGCGTGCGCATCTCGTGGCTCATGTTCGCCAGGAACGTGCTCTTGGCCTTGCTGGCGGCCTCGGCCTCGTTCCGGGAGCGGAGCAGGCTCTCCTCCATCTCCTGGCGGGTCCGCATGTTGCGCTCCAGCGAGGCGGCCATGGTGTTCAGGGAGGCCTCCAACTGCCCGAGCGAACCGCCCGCCCCGATCAGCTCGGTGCGCGCGCTCATGTCCCCCTCGCCCAGCCTGCGGGCCAGGGAGACCAGCCGACTCAGCCTGTCCACAATGCCGAACTTCCCCACGTACCAGGCGAAGAACGAGGAGAGCAGCAGGGAGAAGGCCAGCCACGCCAGATAGCGCAGGGTGACCGCATCGGCCTTGGCCACCACCACATCCTTGGGGATGCCCATGAAGATGTTCAGGTAGGGGGGCTGCCCCGGCCCCGAGGACAAACGCCGGACCGCATAGACCCGCAGCACGCCGTCGGAGCCGTGGGTGGTGAACATCCCCGCGCGGTCAATCGCCTGCAGACTTTCCCAGGCTCCGGGAGCGATGCGCGACCCCACCGGGTTGGTCTCCCTTGCAGGATGGTGGTACAGGCGGACGCCGTCGTGGTCCGCAAGACCCACGAACGAGCCTGGGGGCAGGTCGGCCTGCTCGAAGATCCTGGAATAGTCCTGAAGCCGCAGCGATGCCAGCACAATGGCGCTGATCGCCCCTTGTTCGTTCTTCACGGGCAGGGCCACGGGCAAAATCGGCTCCTTGCTGACCTTGCCGATGGAGTATTCCCCCACGGAGAAGTCGCCCGTGGCCAGGGCGCCCTTGATTTCCTTGCGCTCGGCCAGGTTCTGCCGCCTGAACTCCAGGGCCGAGGCCAGGGCCTCGCCGTCCGGCGCGATGAGCGCGAAGTTCACGTAGTTGGGATTGGCGTTGAGATAGTCCCGGAACAGCGCGTTGCAGCCCTCGAGGTCCAGGTTCCGGACCGGGGGCGCAGCCGACAGCTTGGTCAGCACCTCCTGGATGCGGCGGATCTCGCTCTCCTGGGTGAAGGCATAGTACTCCGCCAGCCGCATGAGGATGCCCCTGGCGTGGGTCAACTCGTCCTGGCGGCGCTCAACCCCCGAGACCAGGATGATGGCCAGCACGGGCAGAACCCCCAGGAGCACCACCAGCACCAGGTTGAACCGCAGCGAACTTGGCAGAAAACGCTTCACGACCATCCCACTCCTGGAGCCCTGGGCTGAAAATGCCCCCATCCGATGCACTATGGTGCGGCCCTGTTCTCGGTGCAACAGCCCGCGCCTGGCCTCCCCGCCGCCCCTTGCGGCACGGGGGGCGCTGTTCAGGAGTACCAGCCTGTAACCGCCGAGTGTATGATTTTGTACCACCACCCAACGACCAGGGCAAGGAAAGCGAACGGAAAGATTCAGCCCGTTGGGGGCAAGAGCGACAGCTGCGCGGAAGAGATCAAGCGGTGACTCGTGATACCCCGGCGGCTCCGGGCTCGAGGCAGAGCGGGTTTGCGCTCCACGTGCAGCTGTAGGCCCTCTGCTTTGGAGAGGGCAAAACTACAGAAGTATTGCCGATTTCAGCCAGGTAGCGTTATTTGGCCCACAACACACCATTATACTTGGCGAACCACGACTCAGAGAGAGATGTCACGGGTACAGGTAGAACGCCGGGACAAGGTCGACAAGTGTAATGGCGGACGTTGCCGCATAATGGGAAATAGCGTCCTTGAAACGAGAAACCACCGTTGCGGTAGAGGCCTTGATGTCCAGACGCGGGGGGATATCATCAGCGCACCAATCAATGATTGTCAGCCTAGTCATTCCATCACCATCGCTGGTCATAACGATGCGAGCCGTGTCGGCGCTCTCATTGTCTAAATCGACAAACACCGTTTCTGGCCCCAGGAGCAGCGTGTCGACAGCCTGGTTGAGCTCAAGGAGTGCCCCCGGCGTCATGGTATGGTCAGTATCTGCGAAAATACAAATCGTTGGGAGTGTAATGCGCAGCTGGAACCAGCAAAGGTCCAGATCGACAATGGAAATTTCAAGGTCCTTGTGAACGCCGTCTCGTGGCTCGACAGGCAGGTTCTTCAATTTACTACCCAACTCATTGCGAATAGTCAGCTCATGATTAGGCAAGGTCTGGACGTCAATCCGCAGTGGCCCCCAGAGTGCTCGGCCGAATGTGCAGCCAGGGCAGGCCGGGCTTGCGCTCCACGGCCACACTGTCCTCCCCCGGCACTGTGCGGTAGGTGAGCCAGCAGAGGTCACGCACGTTCGAGAGCCGCTCCTGGCGGAAGATGGCTCCATTCACCCCCTCGCAGCGAGCGGAGCGCACCAGCACCCCGTTCTGCCCCTGCTCCTCGAGCCAGGAGCCAAGTCGCTGGCAAAAGCCGTAGTCCGTCCTGGAGCGCAGTTCCGGAAAGGCCGCCTCTTTTCCCCGCAAGTCTATCAACAGCGCATCGCACCCCGCGCGAAAGACACGGCGCTCGCCGATGATTTCACCCCTATGCTCGGGAAACGAGTCCATGACGAAACGGTACCAGTGAAAGACCGTCTCGTACACCGTGGTTTCAAGCTCGAGACTGCCATACCAGACACCGTAGCGCCGGCCGTCCGAAAAGCGCGTCTCCTGCCAGGGTGCGGCATCAAAGCTGTAGCTGATCACCGTACCATAAGCAAAGGGGCGCGTGATACAAGGCTCCTGTGCGGTATCCTTGGCCAGGGCGGATGCCGTCACGGCCGTGGCCCGATCGAATTCGTTGTCCGCCAGGTCATCGAAGAGATCCTGGGAGACGCGAATGGACTTGATGTTGCGCAGCAGGTCGCCGTCAAACAGGAGCGTGCTGGAGCACAGAGCGGCGAATGTTTCCTTCATGCGCGCTTAGCGCCCCCGCTCGAAGTCGAGATAGCGCCGCAGGGCGAGCAGTCCTTCAAAGCCGCGCTCGCGGGCGATGTCCACGGGCCTGGCACCAAGCCTGCGATTCTGGGCGCGCATCCAGCCATAGGCCAGCTCGCGATTCTGCGGGAACATCAGACGCAGGCTGGCATGGATGGCCAGCAGATGCCCGGCGCGCTCCAGGAGGTCGCGGTTGTCGGCCAGTGGCGCGCCCTTGCGATACCGGGCGAGGGTGGAGCGATTGTCCTCCGCCAATCCGAGCACGGCAGCCTGCTCCTGCCCGCTCAGTCCCCAGAGGTCGAAAAGCCTGGCGAGCTGCTTGGCAAGACTTTTACGCGCCTCCGGATCATGCAGGTCCACCTGTCGCGCTCCTTCGTGGTGTGTGGGGAGCGTGTTGGGCATTGTGCACTCCTTTTCTGCTACATATATAGTAGCATCTGCTACGCTGGCAAGAGGCATCCCGGGGAAACGCCCTTTCGGGACGTTTGTCGAGGCGGGGCGCGAAAACGAGAAAAGGGCCTGCAATCGCTTGCAGGCCCTCATTCTGGTAATCTCTGGTCGGGATGAGAGGATTTGAACCTCCGACCCCCTGAACCCCATTCAGGTGCGCTCCCAAACTGCGCTACATCCCGACGAAGAAAGACCTTTTAGGCCCCCTGCTCCTTGGTGTCAAGGATTTTGTGGCAGGAATCATCATTCAAACGGCGCGGCAAATCTTGCCGTGTCATGTCAGTCTGTTAGGACACAGAAGAACGGGGCCCAGCGCCCCCGCACTCAGCCCACGAAGAGCCGCACGTACAGGTCGCCCACCAGGGGGCCGAACTTCCGGCCCAGCCCCTTCAGCCGGATGGCGCGCCCCACGACATAATCCGGGGGCAGGGTCAGCTCCACCGAGACCTTTTTGCCGGACCAGCCCTGCTGCACCTGCAGCCGCACCCGGCTCCCCGGGCGCAGGATCCCGGCCGGCATGTGGATGTCCTGGCGCTCGTCCAGCCAGCCCCGCATCCAGCTCTTGGCCCCCTGCCAGACGCCGTCCGTGAGGTCCAGGTTCACGTTCCGGTCGCCCCATTGGAAGAACAGCTTCTTCTTCACCGGGGGCTTGTGGACCTTGATCGCGTCCTTGCCGCCGCTCTTGCGGATCTGGCTGTAGATGTCCTCGAAGACCTGGCGCGCAAAGGGGTCCTTGAGGATTTCGTGCAGCACGTCCTCCTTGCGGGGGGGCGGTTGCGGCGGGGGCTTGACGGTCTTACGCCCCCCAGCGCCTGGGGATGGCTGGGCCTTGGCATAGACCCGGGCCTGCCGCTTGGCCTGGGCACCGGGCGGTTCGTCCGCGCCCCCACTGGGGGGGGACGCTCCGGGCGGCTCCTGGGCGTTGGTCTCCAGGTGCCGCTTGAGCAGCACGTAGGCTTCGTTGACGCGCTGGAAGTGCCGGGCCGCGTGGGGGTCGTCGGGGTTGAGGTCCGGGTGCAACTGGAAGGCCAGCACCCGATAGGCCTTCTTGACCTCGTCGAGGGTGCTGGGGTCCTGCAGGCGCAGGGTCCGGTAGCTTTCGCGCAGGTTCATGCCGCCCCTTCCTTGCCTTGCCGCCGTGCCATGCCGGGGGGCGCCCCGGATTGCCGCTCGGTTGCTCCCGCGGCCTCAGGATTTTTCCGGATCCAGACAGAGCGCCCGGGCGGCCTTCCCGGGGTCGTCCTGCAGCAGCCCGGCCTCGCGCAAAAAGGCGCGTCCGGCAGCGGCGAAGACCTCGTGGGGCACGCGCGGGTCGATGCCCGGGCAATACTCCTTGACCATGTCCAGGCTGGACGGGTCCTCGATGTTGCCCCGGAAAAACGGCCAGGCCCGGCAGATGTCCGGCTTGGCGTCGTGCACGGTGCAGCCCTCGCGAAAGAAGATGCAGTAGGCATCCTGGCCCGTGGTGAGCTGGTACTTGCCGTTGCGCTCTTCGGCGTATTGTTCGAGAAAAGCCTCGGGGGTAAGTCCGAAGTGTGCGGCGAGGCGGTTGACGTCTTTCGGGGCGAGCACGATGCCCCCTTCACCTTGACAGCATTGTCCACACATGCGGCAGGAAAAGACGGCGTTGTTGCCGAACCGCTCGTCTGCTTGCTTGCTCAATCTCTTGTCTCCCGTCCGGAACTGGGGCACGGGCGGGAAAGCTCCCGGCGGCGCGCCCTGCGATTAAGGCATGTAACGCATTTCCCGACGCTTGGAAACTCCCGATTTCCGACTCGTTTTCTCGCTCAAGGGGCGGAGTTGGGCCTGTGCCGCATTGAAATTCGTTGCGAAATGGCCTAACAGGAGCTTCAGAAGACCCTGAGTCCAGCCGCTGGGCGCGCCCCGTGGCAGGCGTACCGCCAGAACCGCTCCGGCCTTGGGCCGCGGCTTTGGATCCAGGCGCGGCCGGACTTGCAACAGCTGACAAAGGAGTGACGTTCATGAGAACGACTCTTGGCCTGATGATCCTGATGGCGTGCCTTTTGTGGCAGAGCGGTGGGGTGCTCGCCACTACCGAGCCCGCACTGTCCGACGACGAAAAAGGCAAATTCTCCGAGACTCTGCTCCTGCCCTCCCCGTCCGAGGTCTTCGTGGCCCTGGACAAGGTGGGCAAGGCCGACTGGGTGGGCGCGGCTTCCTACTCGCCCAAGTACGACTACACCAGCGACTACCTGCGCGCCCTGAACCTGGGCGTGCGCTCCGCGGACGGCTTCCTGGCCATTCAGGCCCGGGACAAGTCCAAGCTGGGCGAGATGATCGTGGTGATCATCACCCTGGCCGAGGAGCTCCTGGTGCGCGATACCATCCTGGACAAGGGCAAGACCTTCGAGGAGCTCTCCAAGCAGGACAAGTGGCACGAGCTGCACCGCGAGCTCGACTCCCTGCGCGAGGACGTGGTGGCGGAGATCAAGCGCCTGGGTGACCAGGACGTGGCCCTGCTGGTCAGCGCCGGCGGCTGGCTGGAGGGGCTGCGCGCCACCACCAAGATTCTCACCGAGCGCTACGACGCCACCGCGTCCACGGTGCTCTACCAGCCCCGCCTGGTGGAATACTTCGAGGAGCGTATGGAGACCCTGCGCCGCAGCGAAAAAGAGCACCCCGCGGTCCAGGAACTCAAGGCCAAGCTGCCGGAAATCAAACGGCTGGTGGATGTGGGCTTCAAGAACCCGGTACCTCAGGAAAACATCGAACAACTGCACGTCATCAGTTCCGAGCTGGTGAGCCTGATCGAGCGAGGGTAGCGCCATGCCAAGCCGGCCAACGGTTTTGCGTCTCTGGTTCCTTGTGCTCTTCGCGGCGCTTCTGATCCTGCCCCTTGCCCTGCCCGGGCACGCGGACCGGCTCGCCGCACGCGACCTGGCGTACGAGGCCATGGACGTCTACAACGAGGACGGGTTCCACTTCCGCGAGGAAGTGCAGATCGGCAAGCTCGCCCTCGGAGACTCCTTCTACTTCGACACGCAGCTCTCGGCCGGGAACGAGTATTTCTTCTACTGCGGGGGCGACGACAGCGTCTTTGCCATCCAGGTGCGCATCTACGACGAGAACTGGGACCTGGTGGCCGCCAACGTGATGAACGAACCCCAGGCGGAGGTGGTCTACCTGGCGGAGTGGAGCGGCATCTACCACATCAAGGTGACGCTGCTGGACGCCGAGCCGGACGGCGGTTACTGGTTCCTCATCTCCGGATTCAAGTAGCCCGGCGCCGAACACAGTCACGGACACAGCGCCGCAGCGTCGGTAGAAACCGGCCTGCGGCGCGTTTTGCCACCGTGCCCAAAGGATCATCCGCTCCCGAGCACAGCCCCGCATGCAGGAATCGACCCTCACCAGCGCCACGGAGCGCGCCCTTGAACACAGCCTGGCCATGCAGATGCTGCGGGTCTTTGCCGGGGTCTCCCGCGTGGGCGAAGCACCGGGGCAGGAGAAGCGCGCCTTTGTGCGTGCCTACTACGCCAATCTTTATCCAGAAGACATCACTGAGTATTTCTGCGCCCGCTTCGAGCAGGAGCTCAGCGAGGCCCCCCCTGCCGCGCACCTGGCCGGTGAGCTGAACCAGCGGCTGTCCTATCAGGAGAAGGTTTTCAGCCTGCTGACCCTCTTCGAGTTCCTGCAGTCCGACGGATTCCGGGACGAGGAACTGGCGGCCGCCCGCAATCTGGCCGAGCTGCTGCGTATCCCCCCCGAGGACGTGCGGTATCTGGAGAACATTTTCGGCACGGCCATGCTCCAGACCCATGACCTGAGCATATCCTCCATCATCACCCTGCGCCTCACCGGCGAGGTGGAGACCGCGGACGTCTGGCTGCCCTTCCCCGGCCTGGACCTGGTGGTGCACCGCATCCACAACCTGTTCTGCATCACGGCGCGCAACGACCAGCACAAGGTGGTGGTGGAGGGCAACACCCTCAAGCCCAACTGCACCACGCGCATCACGCAGCACTCAACCATCCGCATCAACGACTACAACCTGCGCTACCAGGACCTCATCGTCTATTTCCGCAACAAGGTGAACCGCCTGCGCATCAGTCTGCAGGTGGTGCAGCGGGACCTGGAGCTGGTCTTCACCCACCACCCGGTGCCCGACGGCCTGCTGCGCCTGGAGATCCTGCAGTCCCAGATCGTGCTCACGCCCCTGGACCCGGACGCGGTCATTGCCCACAACCACCGCCGGGTGCGCTCCACCGTGCGCATGAAC
>CAZNSV010000117.1:0-8711 GCA_964575775.1 uncultured Desulfovibrionaceae bacterium | reverse complement strand
CAGAAACGCTTCAAGAAGCCGTCCAATAGTTCGCGATGGAGCGGCACACACGGAATCGTCCCGTCTCAACGGCGCGCAGGCGATCGGTCTGCGTGGCGCAGCAACGACAACAGTATGATGGAGGTACGGAGCCGGGGCACCGGTGCCCCCCCGTACCCAGGAGAGACAGAGCAATGTCCAGCGACGCGTTTTTCAAGCATGAATCCCTGCAGGACCCGCAGAGTGTCCAGAAATATCTCGAAGCCTTGCTCCAGGGTTTTAGCAAGGGGCGTTTGCGTCTGACCATGGGCGAGAGGGAACTGGTGCTGGAGCCCAAGGAAATGATCGAGTTTCTGCTCGAAGCCAAGAAAAAGGGCGACCGCCGCAAGCTGACCCTCAAGTTCAGCTGGAAGGACGAGGAGAACGCGGCGCCCGAGGATGCACCCCTGACCCTGGAAACGGAGTAGGCCTGTGGAGCGGTTTCTGTCTCAGGAAGGCCTGGCCGACAACCTGCGCTTCATGGTGCTCGAGGTGGTCAAGCAGATCGAGAACACCCAGCGGGTGCTCCAGAAGCGCGACCCCAAGCTCATCGAATCCATCGAGGGGCGCGACGACTACATCGACAACTTCAAGAGCGTCATCGAGAACAAGTGCTACTCCCTGATCCACCGCCAGGGGGCCATGGACAAGCGTCGGGTGGACCTCCTGCGCGCCACCAACACCGTGTCCAGCAACCTGGAGCGCATCGCGGACTTTGCCGTGAACATCGTGGGGCAGCTGGAGTATCTCAAGGACCCCGAGTTCATCCAGCGCTTCGGGCCGGACCGCTTCTTCAAGGAAGTGCTGCAGGCCCTGGAGCTGGTCTACAAGGCCATGAATCTGCTGGATATGTCCCTGGCCTTTCGGATCTGCCGCGCCGAACCGGCCCTGGACATGCTCTACAAGGTGCAGTTCGATCGGATCATGGTGGAGCTGCGTTCCGGCCGGGATACGGAGAACCTCATCACCAGCCACCTCATCCTGCGCTATCTCGAGCGCATGGGCGACGCCCTGCTCAACATCGGCGAGGCCATCATCTTTGCGGCCGTGGGCGAGAAGTTCAAGATCCGTCAGTACGAGGCCCTCAAGGAGACCCTGGCCGTGTCGGGCTTTGCGGCGCCCATCTCGGACGTGGAGTTCCACTCCATCTGGGGTACCCGCTCCGGCTGCCGCATCAGCAAGGTGGCCGGCCCCAAGGAAGGGGACGGCGGCCCGCGCAAGCAGGCCAACGGCGTGCTCTTCAAGGAGGGCAACCGCAAGAAGCTCCTGCAGGAGAAGATGAACATCGAGCGCTGGGAGACCCTCATGCCGGGCCTGCCCCCCACGGTGCTGGCCCATCAGGAGGAGGACACCCAGGCCTCGCTGCTCATCGAATTCCTGGGCGGCTGCACCTATCAGGACGTGGTGCTCGGCGCCGAAGCCGAGGTGATCCGCAACGCCGTGTTCCTGGTGGAGCAGACCCTGCACATGGTCTGGGACAGCACCCTGGCCTACGGACCCGTGCAGTCCAGGTTCCTGCCCCAGCTGGAGTCGCGGCTCGAGGACGTCTATCGCCTGCACCCGAGCCTGGAGTTCTGCACCAAGACCGTGGAGGGGCTGCGCATCCCCATCCTGGCCGAGCTCCTGGAAAACTGTCGGACCATCGAGGACGAATTGCTGGCCCCGTACTCCGTGTTCATCCACGGTGATTTCAACATCAACAACATCGTCTACGACCACGAGTCGCAGAAGATACATTTCATCGACCTGCACCGCTCCAAGCAGACGGACCCCCTGCAGGACATCTCCGTGTACCTGGTCTCCAATTTCCGGCTGCCCATCTTCGAGGAGCAGCTGCGCGCCCGGCTCAACTGGAGCGCCCGGCGCATGCTGCGTTTTGCCCGGAAATACGGCCTGGAGCACGGGGACAGCTGCTTCGACGCCCGCCTCGCCCTGGGGCTGGCGCGCAGCTTCATCACCTCCACGCGCTTCGAGCTCAACCCGCGTTTTGCCAAGCTCATGTTCCAGCGCGGGGTCTATTTGCTGGAGCGGCTGGTGGAGCACCACGGGCAGCCCTGGGAAACGTTCCGGCTGTCTCCGTCCATCATTGTCTACTGAACCGTCAACTTCCTGTGACCTGCTCATGAAAAAAATCGCTGTCATCGGCGTCCCCGGCGGCTGGTCTTCCGAACTGCTCCTGCAACGGGTGCGGGAGCGCACCGGCCAGGGCTGGCTGGTGGACCTGGAAACCGTGGTCCTGGATCTGGAGCGCGGCCATTTGTACAACGATCAGGTGGAACTGGGCGAGATGGATGCCGTCATCGTCAAGAAGGCCGGGCCTTCCTACTCGCCACACCTCCTGGACCGACTGGAGATGCTCAGGCTGGTCCAGGCCCGGGGGCTGCCCATCTTTTCCGACCCCCTGCACATCCTGCGCACCCTGGACCGCACCAGCTGCACCGTGACCCTGCGGGCCGGGAACATCCCCATGCCCCCCACGGCCATCACCGAGAACGTGCAGAAGGCCCGGGAGTTCGTGACCCGCTACGGCCGCGCCATCTTCAAGCCCCTGTACTCCACCAAGGCCAGAGGCATGGCCGTCATCGCCGACGGTCCCGAGGCCTCGGAGCAGATCCTGGCCTTCAAGAAGGACAACGACGTCATGTACCTGCAGCAGATGGTGGAGCACCCCGGCCGGGACATGGGCGTGGCCTTCCTTGGGGGGCGCTACCTCGCCACCTACGCCCGGGCCGGACACAACGACTCCTGGAACACCACCACCCGCGACGGCGGCAAGTACGCGGCCTGCGAGCCGTCCCCCGAGATCGTGGCGCTGGCCCAGAAGGCCCAGGATCTCTTTCATCTCGACTTCACCTGCGTGGACGTGGTGGAGACCCCCGAGGGCCCCATGGTCTTCGAGGTCTCGGCCTTCGGAGGCTTCCGGGGCCTGCGCGACGCCAACGGCATCGACGCCGCGGCCATGTACGTGGACTACGTGCTGGAGAAAATCGCATGATGCGCACCGCGGACCTTTACGCCGCCCTGGCCAAGGAGCACCTGCTCCCGGCTGGGGAGCACCGGCTCTATCTGGACTTCAGCGGTTACGTGACCGAGGTGGTCAGCAATTCCGAGCCCCTGGTGGCCAAGCTGCGGAACTATTTCCGCGACTTCCTGAGCAACGGCGCCGCACCCGCGCCCCAGGTGCGCATCATGGCCCTGGAGGCCCCGGCTCCGGACCCGGGAGCCCTGGGCCTGGCGTTCCAGGCCAAGCAGCCCGATCCGGGCAAGAACAAGATCAAGGAAGAGTACCTGGACCTGCCCGACGGCCGTGTGGTGCGCAAGCGCCTCACGGGCATGCTCTTTCTCTTCGGCGAGGGGTTGCACCTGGCGGTGGGGCCCTGCCTGGAGAACGACAACCAGGTGGTGAATTTCATCAACAACCGCTTCATCGAATGGACCCTGGAGCAGGGCTGCCTGCTCTTCCATGCCGCGGGCGTGGCCCTTGAGCGGGAGGGCGCCCTGCAGGGGCTGGCCCTGGCCGGGTTTTCCGGCATGGGCAAGTCCACCCTGGCCCTGCACATCATGAGTCTGGGCGCCTCCTTCGTGAGCAACGACCGGCTCATGGTCCGGCGCGAGGCGGACGGGCTGGTGATGTACGGCGTGGCCAAGATGCCGCGCATCAACCCCGGCACGGTGCTGCACAACAAGGACCTGGCCCCGGTGATCGACCCGGCACAGCGGGAGCGCTTCGCGGCCCTGCCCCCGGAGGAACTTTGGAGCCTGGAGCACAAGTACGACGCCTTCATCGACGAGTGTTTCGGGCCGGGGCGCTTCGTACTCTCCGCTCCCATGCGGGGGCTGGTGCTGCTCAACTGGCAAAAACCCCACGAAGGGCGCGAGCCCCTGGGCGTGAAGCGGGTGGATCTGGCACAGCGTCAGGACCTCATGCCGGCCTTCATGAAGAGCGTGGGGCTGTTCTTCAGCCCGGACAACGACGAGGACGAGACCCCGGACTTCTCCCCGGAAGCCTACCTGGAACTGCTGGGCGACTGCCCCGTGTACGAGCTGACCGGTACGGCGGATTTTGAGGCCGCGGCCCGGGCCTGTCTGGAATTGTTCCGGGGCTGAGCCCCAGATCCTGGGCCAGGGCAACTGCGGGGCAATGGGCCAAAGAGGCGTCATGCAATCCATCACCATCACCCGCTCCGTGCGCCTGCCCGATCCCGTCCGACTGGCGCGCTATCACAAAGCCCCGGAACTGGGGCCGCGGGTGCTGTTCTTCTCCGGCGGCAGCGCCCTGCGCGACCTGTCGCGGGAGCTGGTGCACTACACCCACAACTCGGTGCACCTCATCACGCCCTTCGATTCCGGGGGCAGTTCCGCCAAGCTGCGCGAGACCTTCCATATGCTGGCCGTGGGCGACCTGCGCAACCGGCTCATGGCCCTGGCCGACCGTTCGGTGACCGGCAATCCGGAAATCTTCGACCTCTTTGCCTACCGTTTCGCCAAGGACGCGGAGCAGGCGGACCTGCGCGACGAAATGGTGGAGCTGCTGCGGGGGGTGCATCCGCGCATCCGCTGCGTGCAGGACCCCATGCGCAAGCTGGTGCGCAGCCATCTGCACTTCTTCTACGAGCGCATGCCCGACAACTTCGACCTGCGCGGGGCCAGCATCGGCAACCTGATTCTGGCCGGGGGCTTTTTCAACTACAAGCGCCACATCGACCCCGTGATCTTCCTTTTTTCCAAGCTGGTGGAGGTCAAGGGGCTGGTGCGCCCCGTGATCAGCGCGGACCTGCACCTGGCGGCGGAGTTGGAGAACGGGGAGTTGCTCATCGGGCAGCACCTGATCACGGGCAAGGAAGCCGAGCCGCTACACTCGCCGGTGAAGCGGCTCTTCCTCAGCGCCTCGCGCACCGAGCCCGTGCCCATCCGTGCGCCCATCCGCGAAAAGGTGCAGGGGCTGATCAAGGACGCGGAGCTGATCTGCTACCCCATGGGCAGTTTCTACTCCAGCATCGTGGCCAACCTGCTGCCGGAAGGGGTGGGGCAGGCCATCAGCGAGGCCGACTGCCCCAAGGTCTTCATCCCCAACACCACGCCGGATCCCGAACAGCTGGGCCTGTCCCTGCCCCAGAGCGTGCAGCGGTTGCTGGAGTACCTGGAGCAGGGCTGCAAGGCCGATCCGCCCCGGGACCGCCTGCTGAACTTCGTGCTCATCGACTCCAAGCGCGGCGGCTATGCCAGACCGCTGGACGTGAACAAGATCAAGCGCTTCGGCATCGAAGTCCTGGATGTGGAGTTGGTGACCGAAAAGAGCGCCCCTTTCCTGGATCCCGAACGCGTGCTGCAGTACCTGTTGTCCCTGGTCTGATCCTTTGCCGTGCTCTCGCCTGTGGCAAGGCTTGCTCCCGTAGCGAAAATGGGGCAGAAGTGGGGCATGAAACGCCCCGTGGATCTGCTGGCCGTGAACGACTGGCCCGAGCAGGAGCAGGAAGCCAAGACTCCCGCGCCGTTGCAGGGCTGCGCCCTTAACGAGCCGCATCCGGAACGCCAGCAGGACTTCGTGCAGGGACTGGCCCAGTCCCTCAAGGAGCGCAATGCTCAGGCCCGCCGCTGCCCCCCGGGTGCGCAGGGAGGGCGGGCGAGCAACCGCCGCGCCCTGGAACGGGTGTTGGCCGGACTGCTGCCCGAGACTCCCCCCGAGTGAGCCTGCCAGGGCCGTGTGCCAGGGCAGAGCAATCATTTTTTTCAGCCCCTTGCCAAGCCGCAATTCTTCTTTTAGGTGATGGGCAGCGTTTTGTAACGCGCCGGTCCCTGTCCGTCGTTGCTCCAGTGCCCCTTTTCCCTGTTCAAGGAGAAAGCCCATGTTCTTCGTGTCCCCTGTGACGGTACGCCGAGGTCCGCTCTCGGCGTTGTTGGTGCTGTGCCTGCTCTTGCTGCTGGCGGTTGGTTGTGGGGAAAAGGGCGACGAGAAGGCCGCGGGCCAGGGGGAGAAAGGGCAGAGCACTCAGGGCGTGGCCTCTCCGGACAAGGCCGCGGAGAAGGCTGCGGCGGCGGCTCCGGCAACGCAGAAGGGCAACGGGACCCCGGCGGCCCAGACTCCGCCCCCCAAGGTGAAGGTCGTCGAGGCCAAGGCCATGCCCGTGCCCATTTTCGTGGAGTATTCGGCCTCCATCCAGGCCAAGGACTCCGTGGACATCCGGGCCCGGGTGGCGGGCTACCTGCAGGAGCGGCATTTCGAGGAGGGGGGGCTGGTCAAGCAGGGGGACCTGCTCTTCACCATCGATCCCAGCGAGTACAACGAGGCCCTGAAGCAGGCCCAGTCCGTGTTGCAGGGCAACCAGGCTTCCCTGGAAAAGGCCAAGACGGACTATCAGCGCTTCGGTGCTCTGGTGCAGCAGGGGGCCATCAGCCGCGAGGAATTCGACGCCAAGACCACCACCATGAAGCAGTACGAGGCCATGGTCTCCGAGAACCAGGCTGCGGTGAAGCAGGCCGAGCTCAACCTTGGTTACACTAAAATTACGGCGCCCATCGCCGGCCGCATCGGCCGGGCTCAGGCCCAGGCCGGAGACCTGGTGGGGCGTGGCGACAACACCCTGCTGGCCACCATCACCACGGTGGACCCCATCTACGTGAATTTCAGCATCAGCGAACAGGATTACCTGCGCCACGTGAAGCACGTGCAGGAGCAGGGTTGGGAAAACGAAATCGACGTGCTGCTCAAGCTGGCCGACGGCAACTACTACAAACAGTCCGGGACCATCAACATGGTGGATCCGGCCGTGGACACCAAGACCGGCACCCTGGGTGCCCGGGCCGTGTTCCCCAATCCCCAGGGGCTGTTGCTGCCCGGGCAGTACGGGCGGGTCCTGCTGGTGGTCCACCTGACCAAGGAGAGCATCCTCATACCGCAGCGCGCGCTCATGGACGTGCAGGGCATCAAGCAGGTGCTGGTGGCGGACAAGGCCGGTCAGGTGCAGAGCAAGGTCGTGACCCTGGGGCAGGATCTGGGCTCCGTGGTGGTGGTGGCCCAGGGGCTGACCCCGGGTGATCTGGTCCTGGTGGAGGGGCTGCAGAAGATCAAGGCGGGCATGAGTATCGAGCCCGACGTGCAGACCCTGGACCTGGGCCCCCTGGCCCAGGTGGTGGAGCAGGGCGCGCCGGCCCCCTCCGCGCCCGCACCCGGAGCACCCGCCGAGACGACCCCGGCCGAGACGACCCCCGCGCCCGCTGACACCGCGGCGCCTGCCGGGAGCACCGGCGGAGGCGCACAACAATGATCCGCTTCTTCATCGACCGCCCCATCTTTGCCGGGGTGGTGTCCATCATCATCACGCTGCTCGGGGGGCTGGCCATTCTGGGGCTACCCATCGCGCAGTTCCCGGACATCACGCCCCCCACGGTGCAGGTCACGGCCACCTATACCGGCGCCAACGCCGAGGTGGTGGCGGACACCGTGGCCACGCCCATCGAACAGCAGGTCAACGGTGCCGAGGGCATGCTCTACATGTCCTCCATCTCGGGCAACGACGGCAGCATGACCCTCACGGTGACTTTTGCCACGGGGCGCGACGCGGACCTGGCCACCGTGGACGTGCAGAACCGGATGAGTCTGGCCCAGCCCTCCCTGCCCCAGGACGTGATCCGGCAGGGGCTCTCGGTCAAGAAGCAGTCGCCCAACATCCTGGTGGTGGTCAACCTGGTGAGTCCGGACAAGTCCTACGACAGTCTGTTCCTCACCAACTACGCCAAGATCAACCTGGCCGACGCCATCGCGCGCATCCCCGGGGTGGGCAGCGTCAACGTCTTCGGCGCCGGGGACTACTCCATGCGCGTCTGGCTGGACCCCTCGCGTCTGGCGGATATGGGGCTCAACGTCACGGACATCGCCAACGCCATCGCCGAGCAGAACGTGCAGGCCCCGGCCGGGCAGATCGGCCAGCCCCCCACGCCCCCGGGCCAGGAGTTCCAGTACGCGGTGCAGGTCAAGGGGCGTCTGACCGAACCCGCCGAGTTCGAGAACATCATCGTGCGTTCCAACCCGGACGGCTCCACGGTGCGCATCCGGGACCTGGGCACGGTGGAGATGGGCGCCACGGCCTACGGCTCCTTCAGCCGCCTCAACGGCAACGACACCTGCTCCATCCTGGTCTATCAGCTGCCCGGCGGCAACGCCCTGGATACCGTGAAACAGGTCCAGGCCGTGGTGGAGAAGTATTCCGCCAGCTTCCCCCCGGGCATGGAATACAAGATCCCTTACGACACCACCCGCTTCGTGCGCGTCTCCATCGAAGAGGTCATGCAAACCCTCTGGGAGGCCCTGTTCCTGGTGCTGCTGGTGGTCTTCGTGTTCCTGCAGAACTGGCGGGCCACCATCGTGCCCCTGGTGACCATTCCCGTGTCCCTGGTGGGCACGTTCGCGGCCTTCACTGTGCTGGGCTTTTCCATCAACACCCTGTCGCTTTTCGGGATCGTGCTGGCCATCGGCCTGGTGGTGGATGACGCCATCGTGGTGGTGGAGGCGGTGCAGCGCCAAATCGACGAAAAGGGGCTCTCGCCCCGCCAGGCCACCATCGAGGCCATGAAGGAGGTCTCCGGCGCCGTGGTGGCCACCAGCCTGGTGCTCATCGCCGTGTTCGTGCCCGTGTCCTTCATGGGGGGCATTACCGGCGGTCTCTACCAGCAGTTCGCCCTGACCCTCTCCGTGT
>CAZNSV010000116.1:0-8755 GCA_964575775.1 uncultured Desulfovibrionaceae bacterium | reverse complement strand
AGGAGGTTGGTCTGGTCGGCGATGTCGGAGATCACGTGCATCACCTGGCCGATGGCCTCGGCGCGCTGCCCCAGCTGGGCCATGACGGTCTTGAGCCGCCCGGTGCGCTCGCTGACCTCGGTGATGGCGCTCACGGAATTGCGGACCACTGCGGCGCCGCTCACGGCCTTCTCCCGAGCCACGCCGGCGGCTTCCGACGCCTCGTGGGCGCTCCTGGCAACGTCCTCGATGCTGGTCAGCATCTCGTCCATGGCCGTGGCGGTCTCGCCCACGCGCTCCTGCTGCTGCCTGGCCCCGGCGCTGACCTCCTGGGCCTGGGTATGCAGGGAGCGGCTGGCGCTCTGGATGTTGTGTCCCACGGTGTCCAGGGTCTGCCCCGCATGGAGCATGCCCTTGCGCCGGGTCTCTTCCTTGTCGTAGAGGCGGTTGGCCTGGGCCAGGGCCTCCGCGGCGCGGTCGGCCATGAGCTGGGCCTCGCGGGCCTTCTCGGCGGAGAGGTGCACCTCGCTCTTGAGCCTGTCCAGCATGCGGCCCAGGGCCTCGTGCAGCACGTGCAGACGTCCGATGAAGGCGCCCTCGGCCTTGGCGTCCAGATCGCCCCCCGCGACCTTTTCGGCAAAGCCCACCAGTGCATCGAGGGGGCGGATGAGGTTGCACTGCAAGAGCCAGGCAATGGCGCCCGCAACCACGGCCACGGCGAGGAGGTTGAGGGCCAGGGCGGGCCAGATGCTGCCCTGTGCGCCCCCGGTTGGGGGGGCGGTGAGGGCGTCGTGCAGCAGCCAGAGATTGCCGAGGCTGATGACCAGCAGCCCGGCCAGGACGGTGAGCATCAAGCGCAGGGGGATGGAGCCGTTCATGACGAACCTTTGGGTTGGTGGTGAAAAACGAACTCGGCACCGGGGCTGCACGGCACCCGGTCCGACTGTGGATTGCAGCAATGATCGCACCAGTGCATTAGAGCGTAACGATACTAGGCGGTTGATGGTTTTTTAGGGTTGCAGAGGCGACATTCTTGGTCTTTATAGAACAAAATTGTAAATTTTTCCAGTAATACTTTCTCATATTGTCATTTCATCCTCTTTTGCTGCGGAAACGGCGACGCCGCCCGAGTGCGGGCTGGGCCAGGGCCCTCATTCCCAGGCGGGGCGCGGGGTAATAGTGATGCCGTACGCTACTTTGCTCGTTGCATGCGCAGGGGAGATGTGGCAAGAATGAAGCAAGAAACCGGGCAGGCAGGGGGGGCAGGCCCGGTTGACGCCAGAGATTCGTTCTTTGTACGTCCAGATCAATTGACTTTCCGGCCTGATCGTTGCATGTAGCCGCGTCGGGCCGGGGGGCGGACAAGGCTCGACGAAACGTCAACACTGATGCGCGGCCCCCCAGGCCGCTTTGCAAGGCATGCATGGCACTGGAACTCAGACAGCAACTCAAGCTTTCGCAGCAACTGGTGATGACCCCGCAGTTGCAGCAAGCCATCAAGTTGTTGCAGCTGTCCCGGCTGGACCTGGTGGAGACCGTGCACCAGGAAATGCTGGAGAACCCCTTTCTCGAAGAGAAGTTCGAGGAAATTGGTGGGGAAGAGCCTGTGCACAGCGGCGGTGCCGGGGAGATGTCCCGGGAAGTCGAGGTGGTGGACAAGGCTGAAACGCCCCTTCTGGCCACGGCCTCGGGCAACCCCGAAGACATGATGCGCACGGCGGACTGGGAGGACTACCTGGGTGAGTTCTCCAGCAGCTCGCGCCACGCCCAGGTGCGGGAAGCGGAATCCCAGGAGCAGATGTCCTTCGAGGGGCGCCACGCCGGCAAGCCTTCCCTGGAGGGGCATCTGGAATGGCAACTGCGCCTCTCCAACTTCAGCGACCGCGACAAGGACATCGGCGAGTACATCATCGGCAACCTCAACTCCAACGGCTATCTCCAGGCCACGGCCGAGGACGTCGCCGAGATGGCCGGGGCCACGGCGGCGGAGGTTGAGTCCGTACTGGTCCGCATGCAGCTTTTCGACCCGGTGGGCGTGGCTGCCAGGACCCCGCAGGAGTGCCTGCTGGTGCAGCTGCGGTTCCACGGCCTGGACACCGATCCCATTCTGGTGGAGCTGGTGCGGGAGCATCTGGAAGATCTGGAGAAGAAGCGCTACAAACCGCTGTGCCGCAAGTTCCGCATCGGCATGGAGGACATCAAGCACTATCTGGAGCAGATCCAGAGCCTGGACCCCATGCCTGGCTCCAGCTACGGCAGCGACGAGCCGATGTATGTGAGTCCGGATGTCTATGTGTACAAGATCGATGACGAATTTTGCATCCTGCTCAACGAGGAGGGTCTGCCCAAGCTGCAGTTGAATTCCTACTACATGGACAGCCTGCAGGCCAATGCGGGCAAGGACAAGGACTACATGCAGGAGAAGATGCGCTCCGCGGTCTGGCTGATGAAGAGCCTGTATCAGCGGCAGCGCACCCTGTACAAGGTGACGGAGAGCATCGTGAAGTATCAGCGGGACTTTTTCGAGCACGGCGTGAGCCGACTCAAGCCCCTGATCCTCAAGGACGTGGCCGAGGACATCAGCATGCACGAATCCACGGTGAGCCGGATCACCTCCAACAAGTATGTGGCCACCCCCCACGGCATTTACGAGTTGAAGTTCTTTTTCAACAGCGGCCTGGGCCTGGACGACGGGAGCCAGGTGGGTTCCGAAAGCGTCAAGGCGTTGATCAAGCAACTCGTCCAGGACGAAAATTCCAAGAAACCGTTGAGCGACGAACGCATCGCGGAAGTGCTCAAAGAGCGCCTGCAGGTGAACATCGCTCGCAGAACCGTGGCCAAGTACAGGACTGCCTTGAACATTGAATCCTCTTCCAAGCGCAAGGAAGTGCTTTGAGTCGGGCCGCCTGTGCCCGTCCACACCGAGACCAAGGAGGACCAGAGTGAACATCAATTTTACGTTCAAGAATTTCGAACCTTCGGAGCATCTGAAGAAGTACGCCAGTCGCAGGTTTGAAAAGATATTGAAGTTCCTGAGCAAAGAGGGCGAGAACACCGAGGTGAACGTCAACCTCATGGTGGACAAGTTCCGCCACGTGGCCGAAGTGGCCATTGCCGCCGGCCAGCTGCACATTACGGCCAACGAACAGTCCGAGGACATGTACTCCAGCATCGACCTGGTGCTGGACAAGGTCGAGGCCCAGCTGCGCAAGCTGCGGGAAA
This sequence comes from uncultured Desulfovibrionaceae bacterium, assembly GCA_964575775.1. Classification (GTDB taxonomy): domain Bacteria; phylum Desulfobacterota; class Desulfovibrionia; order Desulfovibrionales; family Desulfovibrionaceae; genus CAZFCK01. Next base: position 5,554 of record CAZNSV010000116.1, on the reverse strand, counting down.
AGAGCAAGGACCACCGCCGCAATGCCAAGGGTGGCATGGACAAGGCCTCCGTGCGCCTGGATTTCTTCTCCTACACCCTCACCGACTCGGGTAGCCGCGAGCGGACCATCGTGGGCAGCGACAACTACGAGCCCAAGCCCATGAGCGTGGACGAGGCCGCCATGCAACTCGACAACAAGCAGTACGAATTCCTCGTGTTCCGCAATGCCGAAACCGATCGGGTCAACGTCCTCTATCGCCGCAAGAACGACGACTTCGGGCTGATCGACCCTGGGACCTAAATCGATGAAACTTGGGGATTACCTGGACAAGGACTTCGTTTTTCCGGATCTGCAGGCCAAGACCAAGGCCGAGGTGCTGGCCGAGCTCATCGAGCCCATCGGCCGGAAGATTCCGGGCTTCGACATCAAGAAGGCCCACAAGGTCCTTCTGGAGCGCGAGTACCTCGGCACCACCGGTATCGGCGACGGCGTGGCCATTCCTCACGGCAAGCTCGACACCCTCGACGACATCATTCTCGTGGTGGGGCGCAGCCGTGACGGCGTGGACTTCGAAGCCCTGGACTTCAAGCACTGCACCATCTTCTTCCTGGTGCTGGCTCCGGAGCAGGTGGCAGGCATCCACCTGCGCATTCTGGCGCACATCTCCCGCCTGCTCAAGGACGACAACTTCCGGGAAGCGTTCATGAGCGCCGACGACAAGGAAGCACTCTGGGGGCTGCTCTCCCAGACCTGAGACCGGACCCCGCAAAGTGTGCCGCAGTTCAGGACACACTTTGCGGGGCTCGGCTGTCCGCGCTTGCTTTTTGCCCCCAGCCAGGGCATTTTCCGGTGTCGGTTCACCACTTCCCGACATGGCCAGGTCACAGCAGAGGGAGAGAGGACATGGCGGAGCAGACACGGCAGTATCCCTTGCTCATCGTCACCGGGTTGTCCGGCGCCGGAAAGAGCACGGCCCTCAATGTTTTCGAGGACCTGGGTTTTTTTTCCGTGGACGGCGTACCCGCGTCCCTCGCCCCCAAACTGGTGGAACTCTTCAAGAACCGGGCCGACGTGACCCCCACGGGACTGGTGCTCGGGCTGGATGTGCGCCAGCGGGACTATCTGGGCGACTGGAACCAGGCCCTGGAAGAGATCGCCAGCCAGGGGACCAGCCCGCAGATCGTGTTCGTGGAGGCCAAGACCGATGTCCTGGTGCGCCGCTATGCCACCACGCGACGCCCCCACCCCATGGAAGGGGGGCAGTTGGGGCTGGAACAGGCCATCGAGACGGAACGGGAGCTCCTGCAGCCCCTGCGCGCCAAGGCCGCCCTGGTGGTGGACACCACCCTGTACTCCATCCACGACCTGCGTCGCACCATCCAGGAAAAGTGGTCCGTGCTGCAGGAATCGGGCAGCGGGCTCAGGGTGCACATCATCACCTTCGGGTTCAAGTACGGCCCGCCGTCCGAAGCGGATCTCGTCTTCGACCTGCGCTTTCTGCCCAACCCCTACTTCAAGGACAGTCTGCGCGAGCTCACGGGCCGGGACCAGGCCGTGGCGGAGTTCGTGCTGGGTGCGGACCCGGGACGTTCATTTTTGACCAAATTTTTGGATTTCCTCCACTTCATCCTGCCGCTGTACCAGGCGGAGGGGCGCTATCGCCTGACCCTGGCCGTGGGATGCACCGGGGGGCGGCACCGCTCCGTTGCCGTGGCCGAACAGGTCTACCAGTCCTTGCAACAGGCCCGTTTCGCCGTGTCCCTGGAACACCGGCACATGCACCTGGGTTGAACTGACGAACCGAGCAGTGATAAAGGCAGCCATGACGACACCCGCAGAGAATGAAAAGCTACTGGGCATTGTACTGGTCACGCACACGGAATACGGTGCCTGGCTGCTCAAGGCCGCGGAGATGATCCTCGGCACCCAGCCCGGCTGCATGGCCGTAAGCGTGGACGTGTCCCAGGAAGTGGAGCTGACCGTGAAGAACCTCAAGCAGGCCGTGGAGAAGTGCGACACCGGCGCCGGGGTCATGCTGCTCACGGACATGTTCGGGGGCACCCCCACCAACATCAGCCTGGCGCTGCTGGGCTCCCGCATGCTGGAAGTGGTCACCGGGGTGAACCTGCCCATGCTGCTCAAGGTGCTCAATTCCCGCCGCACCCCCCTGGCCCAGCTGGCGCAGGAAGCCAAGGAGGCGGGCATCAAGGGCATCGTGGTGGCCGGGGAAATCCTGCGCAGCAAGGTGAAGGAACAATAACGGCATGTTCTGGACGCGCGTGGACAACAGACTCGTGCACGGCCAGGTCATCGAGACCTGGCTGCCCTTCACCAGCGCCAAGCGGCTGGTGGTGGTCAACGACGAGCTGGCGCAGGACGTGGTGCAGCAGGACATCATGTCCCTGGCCATTCCCCAGAACGTGACCACCCACTTCGTGAGCGTGAACAAGGCAGCCGCTCTGCTGCGGGAGTTGGGCGTGGTGGTGGGCAAGTCCGACGTACTGGTGCTGTTCGCCACCTGTCTGGACGCCCGGCGGGCTTTCGAGAGCGGCCTGGACTTCATGTCACTCAATGTGGGCAACCTGCATTACGGTCCCGGGAAAAAGCAGCTCTGCGCCCATGTGGCCCTGTCCTCGGCCGACGAATCCTGCCTCGGGTTCTTTACCACCCAGGGGGTGGAGCTGGATTTTCGTTGCATCCCCTCCGAAAATATCCAGGTGAAGCTGTCATGGTGATGCAGCACGGCTTGCCCGACCCCTTGTGGCTTCTGGGTATCGGTTTTTTTTTGCCCTGTTTTCGCTGTTCCGTTTCTCGCTGAATCTCGGTGTGCTTGAACGCCCCTTGGCGGTGGGACTGCTGTGGGGCTTGCTCACGGGTCACTACCAGCTGGGTCTCGGTGTGGGGCTCTTTTTCGAGCTGTTCTGGCTGGACCAGATCCCGGCCGGGACCTACATCCCGCCCAACACCGTGTTCAGCACCCTGTTGACCCTGGGGCTGGCGGACTATTTTCTGCTGCTGCAGCCTTCCGAACTGCTGCTGCCCCTGGCCTTGAGCCTGCCCATGGCCCTGGTGGGCGCCAGGCTGGAGTACCTGCAGCGGCGCTGGCAGGACGCGGGCTACAATTCCCTGCTGCACTGGATGCGCCTGGCGGATGGTCGCCGCAACCCCAGGCACCCCGAGCGCCTGATCCTGACCTCGGTGCTCCAGCAGTTGGCCCTGAACCTGGCGGTGTTCACGGTGGGGATTCTGGTCCTCATCGAGGTGGTGGCCGTGATGCGCCCCATGGTGGGTGCCTACCTGCGCTCCTTCCCGATCACCTGGCCGCATCTGTGGTTCGTGGCGGCCCTGGGCGGGATTCTGGCGCTGCGTTTGAACCGGTCTTACAAGATCCTGGCCTGCGGCGTGGTGCTGCTGACCCTGGTGCTGAGTTTTTAGGGGGTTTGACCGGGCTAAAATGAGGCAGGGCCGGGAAAGCTCTTGGCAGCAGACGGAGATTGTGCTATTCGGCGCAATCTTCAAATTTCGGAAGAAATGCGGTGGCGGGCCATGTGGCGTCGAACCGCGCTTTCGTTCAACCGGCAACCACATTCATTCTTTTCAGGAGGTCGTTTATGTCCGTTCTCGTTTATGGTCACAAGAACCCGGATACCGATTCCATCGTCTCCGCCATTGCCGTTGCTGACCTGTGGAGCAAGTTCAAGGGCCTGGACGCCAAGCCCATCGCTCTGGGCGCGGTGAACCCCGAGAGCACCTTCGTTCTGGACAAGTTCGGTCTGGCCGCTCCCGAAGTGAAGACCTCCATCGCCGGCGCCAAGGTGATCCTGGTGGACCACTCCGACCTGGCCCAGAGCCCGGACGATCTGAAGGACGCCGAAATCCTCGGCGTTGTCGACCACCACAAGCTGGGTGACGTGACCACCTCCCAGCCCCTGGAAATGTGGGTCTGGCCCGTGGGCTGCACCTGCACCGTGATCTACAACATGTACAAGTTCGCCGGCGTGGAGATCCCCAAGGGTATCGCCGGTGCCATGATGTGCGCCATCCTGAGCGACACCGTCATGTTCAAGTCCCCCACCTGCACCCCGGCCGACAAGGACGCTGTGGAAGCCCTGGCCAAGCTGTGCGGCACCGCCGACTACATGGCCCTGGGCCTCGAGATGTTCAAGGTGAAGAGCGCCGTGGCCGGCACCCCCATCCGTGACCTGGTCTTCCGCGATTACAAGGACTTCGACATGGGCGGCAAGAAGGTCGGCATCGGCCAGCTGGAAGTGGTGGACCTGTCCATCCTGGAGCCCGTGAAGGAAGACCTCTACGCCGAGATCTGCAAGGTCAAGGCTGAAGGCCGTCACAGCGTGTTCCTGATGCTCACCGACATCATGAAGGAAGGCACCGAGCTCCTGATCATCTCCGATGATCCCTCCGTGGTGGAGAAGGCGTTCGGCAAGGGCGGCGACAAGACCGTGTGGCTGGACGGCGTGATGAGCCGCAAGAAGCAGGTCGTCCCCAACTTCGAAAAGGCTTTCGGCAAATAACTAGCGGAAGGCTTTGCCGTACCCTCGATCATGACACCAGGCCCGGCGCGGAGCGATCCCGCCGGGCCTTTTTCATTCCTCCACCCTCCAGTGCGCTCGCACCGAAACGAAACACCACACCCAAGGGCATGACCCCCACGGGCGTAATCCGCAGGACAAGGAGAGGGGAATGGGCGACGGCCGCCACTGGCCGTACGTCCGGGAGCGCAGCGGCCGCTACGACGTCTGGGCCTTCTTCCCGGTGGTGAAGAGCAGGAACACCGTGGCCGCGTCCGGCACGCCCGTGACGCCCAGGCCGTGCTCCTGCTGGAACCGCTCCACCGCCTGCCAGGTGCCCGGGCCCACCTTGCCGTCGATGCCCCGCCGGTAGTACCCCAGCAGATCCAGCCGCTCCTGCAGGGTCACCACTTCCTTGGAGCGGTGTTCCAGGGCGTAACGCTCCAGGAACAGTGGGGGGCGCCACAACACCAGCCAGGCCGGACCGAACTCGCTGAATTGCTGCCACGCAAAGGTGCTGAAGGGGTGCTCGGGGGTGGAGAGCGGCGGTGTCTGCTGTAGACGCACAGCCACCAGGGGCGCTTGCCCCTGCTCCCGAAAGCGCGGCAACTCGCGGGTGAACAGCTCGGGATCGTTGGCCTTCACCGCCCGGTACAAGGCCTCGCGCAAGGGCTCCTCCAGCCGCCAGGGGGCCAGGAAATCCCGCGTGGCCTGGGCCAGGTCGCTTGGCGGTGCCTCGGGCATCGCAACCGAGGCGGCGGGTGGGGGCGCTGGGGGGCTGTCCGCCACGCTGCTGGGCGCGGCCTCAGGCGCTTGTGGCTCCGCTGTTACCGGGGTCTCGGCAGGAGGGGGCGCAGTCTCGCCGGGAGCGGAGACCACGGGCGGCTCCAGGATGAGCGTCGGGGGCGGTGGGGGCACTTCCACCGAACCACCCGAGACACTGGTTTCCGGCAGCAAAGCGGGGCGTACCGGCGTCGCGGCCTCGGGAGCCGGGGTCAAGACCCGCCAGGGTTCGAACAGCAGCAGCCAACCACCCAGCAGCAG
>CAZNSV010000115.1:0-8893 GCA_964575775.1 uncultured Desulfovibrionaceae bacterium | reverse complement strand
CCCACGAGGGCACCCTGTTCCTGGACGAGATCCGCGAACTGTCCCAGGACATCCAGGTCAAGCTGCTGCGGGTGCTGCAGGAGCGCCGCTTCGAGCGCGTGGGCGGCAGCAAGGAGCTGGAGGTGGACATCCGGGTGGTCACGGCCACCAACAAGAACCTCCTGGAAGCCGTGGAGCGCGGCGAGTTCCGCGAGGACCTGTTCTATCGGCTCAACGTGGTGCAGATCAATCTGCCCCCCCTGCGCGAGCGGCGCGAGGACATCCCCATCCTGGCCCAGCACTTCGCCCAGAAGTACGCCAAGGACAACGGTATTTCCCTCAAGCCCTTCGCGCCCGAAGCCATGGACTACCTCACGGGCTACGAATGGCCCGGCAACGTGCGGCAGCTGGAGAACATCATCGAGCGCTGCATGGTCCTGGCCGCGGGCGAGACCATCGGGGTGGAGGACCTGCCCCCGGAGATCAAGGACGAGGACTCGCAGTTCAAGAGCGCCGTGGACCTCTTGCCCGTGCAGCTGAACCTGGCCGACACCCTGGAGAAGATCGAGGCCGCCTTGGTGCGTCGCGCCCTGGCCAAGGCGGATTTCGTGCAGGTCAAGGCCGCGGACCTGCTGGGCCTGTCCAAGAGCAACCTGCAGTACAAGCTGAAGAAATACAAGATCACCGGGCATTGAGCCCCACCCCGGGGGCCCTGGAGCCCCTGCCCGCGATGCAAGCAAGCGCAGACACCGTTGCGAATTACGTAGAGGCCCTGCTGGGTTCCCGGCGTCTGGGGGACCAGGTGGCCCACCACCGCCTGTTGGAGGGGGCCGCGGCCTGCTTGGCGCCTGGCGTGCGCCCCTGGCCCCGGGCCATCCTGGACCTGCTGGCGGCCCAGGGCATCGACCAGCTCTACGCGCATCAGGCCCGGGCCACGGATCTGGTGCGCACGGACCGGCACGTGGTGGTGGCCACGCCCACGGCCAGCGGCAAGACCCTGATCTACAACCTGCCCGTGCTGGAGCGCTTTCTGGGCGACCCCGAGTGCCGCGCCCTGTACCTCTTTCCCCTCAAGGCCCTGGCCCAGGACCAGTTGCGCAACCTGGAGGCCCTGTTGGAGCCCTGGCCCGAGGCCGCGCGCCCCAGGGCCGCCATCTACGACGGCGACACCACGGACCACCGGCGCCGCACCCTGCGCCGGGAGCCGCCCAACATCCTCATGACCAATCCGGAGATGCTGCACCTGTCCTTTTGCCCCCATCATGGGGCCTGGAGCAGCTTCCTGGCCGGGTTGCGCTTCGTGGTGGTGGACGAGGTGCACACCTACCGGGGGGTGCTGGGCTCGCACATGGCCCAGGTCTTCCGGCGGCTGCTGCGGCTCTGCGCCCGCTACGGCGCCGCGCCCACCTTCGTGTTCTGCTCGGCCACGGTGGCCAACCCGGCGGAGCTGGCCCAGCGGCTCACGGGCCTGACCGTGGAGACCGTCACCGAGAGCGGCGCGCCACGGGGGCGCCGGCACTTCGTGTTCCTCAACCCCCTGGAAGGCGCGGCCCAGGCCGCCATCCTGCTGCTCCAGGCCGCGCTGCACCGGGGGCTGCGCTCCATCGTCTACGCCCAGTCGCGCAAGGTCACGGAGCTCATCAGCCTCTGGGCCCAGCAACGCTCCGGCCCCTTCCGCGAGCGCATCAGCGCCTACCGCGCGGGTTTTCTGCCCGAGGAGCGGCGGGAGATCGAGGCCCGCATGGCCGCGGGCGAGCTCCTGGCCGTGATCTCCACCAGCGCCCTGGAGCTGGGCATCGACATCGGCGCCCTGGACCTCTGCATCCTGGTGGGCTACCCCGGCACGGTCATGGCCACCCTGCAGCGCGGCGGCCGGGTGGGGCGCAGCCTGCGCGAAAGCGCCGTGCTGCTCGTGGCCCACGAGGACGCCCTGGACCAGTACTTCATGCACCACCCCGACGCCTTTTTCGAGCTGGGTGCCGAGGCCGCCGTGCTCAACCCCGACAACCCCGTGATCCTGGAGCGGCACCTGGAGTGCGCGGCCGCCGAGCTGCCCCTGAAGCCCGGCGAGGCCTGGCTCCGGGAACCGGGCGCCGCCCGGGTGGCAGCGGACATGGAGCGCCGGGCCCGTCTCCTGCGCAGCGCAGACGGCAGCGAGCTCTTCAGCCCGCGCAAGGCGCCCCAGCATGAAATCAACCTGCGCGGAGCCGGGGGCACCTACCTGATCCGCGTGGCCGAGGGCCCGGACGAGCCCGAACTCCCCGCCCCCTCGGGCCGACGGGGCAGAAAGCGCAAGTCCCCTTCCAGGGATAAGGGCAAGGGCGCGGGCGAGGTCATCGGCTCCATCGACGAGCACCGCGCTTTCAAGGAGACCCACCCCGGCGCCGTGTACCTGCACAAGGGCTGCTCCTACGTGGTGGAGGACCTGGACCTGGAGACGCGCGCCGTCTCGGTGCGGGCCAGGCGCGTGGACTGGTTCACCCGCACCCGCGCGGCCAAGACCACGGAAATCCTGGAGCTGCAGGCCGAACGCCCCTTGTGGGGCACGCGGCTCCAGTTGGGGCGGCTCAAGGTCACGGAAACGGTGCTCGGCTACGAGACGCGGCGCATCCGGGGCAACGTGCTCCTGCAGGTCACGCCCCTGGACCTGCCGCCCCTGGTCTTCGAGACCCAGGGCCTCTGGTTCCCCATCCCGGTGGCCGTGTACAAGGCCGCGGAAGAGGCGCGGCACCACTTCATGGGGGGCATCCACGCCCTGGAGCACGCGGCCATCGGCATCATGCCCCTGGTGGTGATGACGGACCGCAACGACCTGGGGGGCATCTCCACGCCCATGCACCCCCAGCTGGGCCTGCCCGCGGTCTTTGTCTACGACGGCATGCCCGGCGGCGTGGGGCTGAGTCTGGCGGCCTTTGACAAGGCCGAGGAGCTCTTGGAGCGCACCCTGGGCGTCATCGCGGCCTGCGGCTGCGAGTACGGCTGCCCGGCCTGCGTGCATTCGCCCAAGTGCGGCTCGGGCAACCGCCCCATCGACAAGGCGGCGGCCCTGTTCCTGCTCGAAGCCCTGCAACGGGGGGCGCCCCTGCCCGGCCCGCTGCACCTGGACCTGCCCCCGGCGTCCCCAACGCCGCAGCCCCCGGGCGGGGGGCAGGAGACGGGCCAGGGTCTGGGGCAGGCTGTGGGCCCGTGTGAGGACCAGAGAGAGAGGCAGACGGCCAGCCTGGGTACGAAGCAGTCCGGGGAGGAGACTCCATTGGAATCAAGCGGTGCTGACGACACGACGCCCACGTCCACCACAACACTACGCTACGGCGTGCTGGACGTGGAGACGCGGCGCTCGGCCGCGGAAGTGGGGGGCTGGCACAAGGCGGACAAGATGGGCGTAAGCGTGGCCGTGCTCTACGACGCCGGGGACGACGCCTTCCACGCCTACGAGGAAGAGCAACTGCCCGCACTGCTGGCGCACCTGCAGCAGCTGGACCTGGTGGTGGGCTTCAACATCCGGCGCTTCGACTACCGGGTGCTCAGCTGCGGCGCCCCCTGGGAGCAACTGCGCGCCCTGCCCACCCTGGACCTGCTGGAAAAGATCCAGGAACGCCTGGGCTACCGCATCGCCCTGGACAACCTGGCCAAGGCCACGCTGGGGGCGGAAAAGAGCGCGGACGGCCTGCAGGCCCTGGCCTGGTGGCAAGAAGGGCGCCTGGACCTGATCCGCGAATACTGCCAGAAAGACGTGGCCCTGACCCGCGACCTCTACCGCTTCGGCCAGGACCACGGGTACCTGCTCTTCACCAACAAGGCGAAACAGGTGGTGCGCCTGCCCCTGACCTGGTGATTGGGGGGGCTAAAGGGCTTGAAAGCTTGCCGGAACACTTCCGGGTGTGGACCGGCGCTCCCCCCGAATCATCCGCGCTCGGAGTCGAGCCATGCATTCCTGATCTCCGCGAATTCGTCCGGGGACAGACACGCCACGCGCCATTGCTCGATTATCTCGGGCACGGGCTCGCTGATGGACGTGTAACGCGCCCAGAGCGCCCCTGCTACCAAGGCCGCAAACTTGCGCACCACCACTCGATCGTCAAAGACGATGTCAGCGTGTTCATTGTCGTATGCCGTTTCAGCCAGCAGCCTGCCAAGTCGCCCAGCTACCTCCCAGATAGAAGAAGACTATATGCGGCAACCACCAAACATACAATTATTGTGCAATGCGCTATCCATGTCAACACATATCCATAGAACTAACGAGAGTGATTACAAGTTTACAGCATCATTCCAAACTCCAGAGCCGCAAAATGATATATCCCACCCACTAGACATGATAATATCAACTACAATATGGGCACACACATAGCCATCTCGAACCAGTAATTATAAACCCAAAGAACATTCACCAACTACTTGACCGCAAACAACAAAAACAACCCAAAAGCAACACATAAAACTAACAAAACCTGAAGCGCTATGAAAAATTAATTTTTCCTTTTATTCTTCTCCGCACACTCTCGATATGAGAAACCAGCAAATCCACCATGATATGACCCCGATCTGTATCAGGACCACAGTTAGGAATATGAATATCTGCATACGACCTAAACGGCTTTATGTGCCGCTCATAACCTGGCACTACATTTTCTTCATACCTCCTCAATACTTCCTCGATCGAACGCTCCCTTTCCTCGGACGTATCCCTCAAAATCCTTCTCTTAAGACGAACTGCACTATTAGCATCTAACCATACTTTGACATCACACAACTCCCTGATTGCAGGGTAGTTAAATACAAAAAGTCCCTCAACAATAATGACCGGGGCTGGAGCCACCACTTTTTCTCCCGTCACTCGTTCACTCCTCATGTCATACTCTTGCACATTTGTTGTATTGCCGCTCTTTAAACTATCAAGGGCCTTCCAAGCGAGAGGATAATCAATAGCAGATGGATCGTCATGCCTAAAAGGCAGCGAATTAACAAAATCCGAATCCCTGTAATACCCATCCAAGCCAAATGAACAAGTGTACTCGGGGATTTTTTTTTGCAACTTTTTTGAAAACCATGTCTTTCCAGAGCAACTGGCACCAGAAATTCCAACAACTATACTTGGCATTCCTTTTTTTAGCACGTCTACAATTTCGCCACCCACACACTGAACGCGCTTACCATTATTCGTAGTCAAAAAAAGCATATCGGAATTTCCGCAAAGCCTCTTCTTAGCTTCTGAAACCGAAACACCATGCAAAACACCAATCACGACTGGATAGCCATGCACAGAGTTTATATGCTTTAGACCTATGCATATTCCAAACTCAATCCCAACCCACTCACTTTTCAAAGAACTTTTGCTAATAACTACCACAAAATACTTAGACTCTGCAATGCCCATGGAAATAGCGCCCGTAAGACTTTCGCCTGCACCAATACGAAAACTATCGAGCCAAGCATTATCTGCCTTCACTGCTTCAACAATTTGCATTGCAACTTCCCTATCTTCACTTGCATGAGACACAAAAACGTCATATTTGAATTGCACTTTAATCTCCTTTTTACAAGAATAATAGCAGACCAATGATGCCATAAACCCTGACAAGTGTGCACTTTAAGCTATTCCATCTTATTCAATAAGCCCCCTGCGCGGCGTCCTGCCTTTTCCGCATCAGGTCCTTCGCCCCCATTTCCCCACCACGAAGTACGACCCGACACTACAGCCGCAGGCCACCACATAACGACTTGAAAAAATTCACTTCTGAAATCACATCACTAAGGGCGATCTTAATATCGCACATTCCGACAGAAAAAAGCAAGTGCAATATAATGCCAGAACAAGCGGAACCAAACACCCCAAATGTTGTTGCACCACAGGAAGTCATGTTGGCCGAATGCCTGGAGAGAGGAGCGGGGGCCGTCAGGCACCCCGGAGGGCGGGGGCGCGGCGGTCCGTGTTATCTGGTGGCGGTGCCAGCTATGGGAATGGGATCGCCCCATTTTGCCGCGGCCCGCAGCCAGGCGCGTTCGGCGTCCGCCCCATTCTGGATGGCCTCGGCCACGCTGGCGCCGTCGGACATGCAGCCCGGCAAATCGGGAAAGGTGATCAGGTAGCCGGGGCCGTCCGCCTGGTCCAGCAGCTCGATGGTGAAGGGATAGGTGGGTGTGTCCATGTTCGGTCTCCCTTGTCCGCCCCTTTTTGGATAAAGGGGGAGGAGTGTCCTCCCCCGCAGGTGATACAGAAATGCCGCCCTGCACAACGCGGTGGTGGCGGGGGGGGCGCCCCCCGTGCGTGATGTTACAGCATCTCAATAGGACCGCAAGCCATGACCTCTGTGGGGCGCCCCCCGTGCGTGATGCGACTGCCGGGTGCCGTTGCCCTTGGCCGGGTCAATGCTCCCCTCCACTGGTCCGCCTACAGAATATCCCACAGCATCTTGGTGCCCACCAAATAGAGCAGCACGGCGAAGCAGCGCTTGAGTCTGGCCACGGGCAGGCTATGGGCCAGCCGCACGCCAAGGGGCGCCGTGAGCACGCTCACCGCCACGATGCCCACCAGGGCCGGCAGGTAGATGAAGCCCAGGGACCAGTCCGGCACGTCGGCCACGCCCAGGCCGTTGACCACGTAGCCCACGGTCCCGGCCACGGCGATGGGGAAGCCGATGGCCGCCGAGGTGCCGATGGCCTGGTGCAGGGGGATGTTGTGCCAGAGCATGAAGGGCACGGAGAGGGTGCCCCCGCCGATGCCCACCAGGCTGGACACCGCGCCGATGACGTTGCCCGCGCCGAACATGCCCAGGGTGCCGGGCAACTCGCGTCCGGCCTTGGGTTGCTTGTTCAGCAGCATCTGGGTGGCCACGTAATAGAGGAAGACCACGAAGAAGATCTTGAGCGCGGTGGTGGAGAGGTTGGCCGCGATGATGGAGCCCAGGTAAGTGCCCACCAGGATGCCCAGGACGATGCGCTTGACCACGTGCCAGGCCACGGCCCCGCGCCGGTTGTGGGCCATGAAGCTGGAGACCGCGGTGAAGATGATGCTGGCCATGGAGGTGCCCAGGGCCACGTGCATGATCACTTCCGGGGGCACGCCCTGCAGGCTGAAGCAGAACACGAGCATGGGCACGATGACGAGGCCGCCGCCGATGCCGAAGAGCCCGGCCAGAACTCCGGCCACGGCCCCCACCAGGGCGTACATGAAGAAAATACCGAGCATGGTGCGGGAACTCCTGTGGTAGTCGTTATTGCTGGAGGCGCGCCCCCAAAGCCGCTCCTTGTGCGATGGTCGGACCGATGTCAACCAAAAGCAGGGTGCAACCATCGGCCCGGGTGCGGGAAGGGCGATGCTTCCCGGAAGAGGGGCGCTCCGGCGTGCGGACGCATCACGCGCGGAGGGTCGCTCCGGCGGGCAGGCACATGGTGCGCAAGATTGCCGTGGGGTAACTTGACAAGCGCGCCCCCCCTGGTATCAAGTCGCGTGTTGAACCTGCGTGCATCCACAGCCCCTGCGCAGCGTGCCGGGGGCTCACTTCATTTTCCCGCGCAAGTCTTGGCCGGCCATCGGATCCGGCCCCCCCACTTCAAGGAGTCTTCATGCTCAGTTCCCTGCTCCACAAGATCATTCCTTCCAAGAACGAACGCTATCTCAAGTGCCTGCAGCCCATGGTGGCCCGGGTGGGAGCCCTGGAAACCGAGCTGCGGGCCAAGGACGACGCCTGGTTTCCCGGCCGCATGGCCGAGCTGCGCCAGGAGGTGGCCAACGGACGCCCCTTGGACGAGCTGATCCCCGAGGTCTTCGCCATGGTGCGCGAGGCCGGGCGGCGGACCCTGCAGATGCGGCACTTCGATGTGCAGATCATCGGCGGCATGGTGCTGCACCACGGCAAGATCGCGGAAATGAAGACCGGTGAAGGCAAGACCCTGGTGGCCACCCTGCCCATCGTGCTCAACGCCCTGGAGGGCAGGGGCGTGCACCTGGTGACGGTGAACGACTACCTGGCCCGCCGCGACTCGGAGTGGATGGGCACCATCTACGGCTACCTGGGCCTGCGCACCGGGGTCATCGTGCACGGCCTCACCGACGCCCAGCGCCAGGAGGCCTACGGCGCGGACGTGACCTACGGCACCAACAACGAGTTCGGGTTCGACTACCTGCGCGACAACATGAAGTTTTACAGGCGTGACCTGGTGCAGCGCGAACTGCACTACGCCATCGTGGACGAGGTGGACTCCATCCTCATCGACGAGGCGCGCACGCCCCTGATCATTTCCGGGCCGGGCGAGATGTCCACGGGGCTCTATGCCCGCATCGACGCGCTCATCCCCTCGCTCAAGCGCGAGGAGCACTTCACCGTGGATGAGAAGGCCCGGGCCGTGACCCTCACGGACGAGGGCGTGGCGCGCTGCGAGAAGCTGCTGCAGATCGAGAACCTCTACGACCCGCGCAACATCACCCTGCAGCACCACATCATGCAGGCCCTGAAGGCCCACCACCTCTATACCGCGGACGTGGACTACATCGTCAAGGACGGGCAGGTGGTCATCGTGGACGAGTTCACGGGCCGTCTCATGCCCGGGCGCCGCTTCTCCGACGGCCTGCACCAGGCCCTGGAAGCCAAGGAAGGCGTGAAGGTGGAGGCCGAGAACCAGACCCTGGCCAGCATCACCTTCCAGAACTTCTTCCGCATGTACCAGAAGCTGGCGGGCATGACCGGTACCGCGGACACCGAGAGTGTGGAGTTCAAGCAGATCTACGACCTGGACGTGGCGGTCATCCCCACCCACCGGGACATGGTGCGCAAGGACTTTCCCGACGCCATCTACCGCTCCCAGCAGGACAAGTACAACGCCATCGTGCGCGACATCGCCGAGCTGCACACCAAGGGGCAGCCCGTGCTGGTGGGCACCATCTCCATCGAGAAGTCCGAGCTCATCTCCAAGC